>JAFYPH010000010.1 GCA_017547585.1 Bacteroidaceae bacterium
GCCCTTTTGCTCACGAATTTTTGCGAGCAAAAATATCCCTCGGTTGGGCGCTACTTGTCAGCAACTTTTCCCACAGAAAGACTACGCGGGAGTGTGCAAGTTTAGCCGCGCCACGGCGCGCCAAAAAAACTTTCACACTCTTATCCGCGCCTTTTACTGCGGCCGTTGCCTGTGATTTTGACAGTGCTGTATTTTCTTGAAAGTAACCTTTGCGAATAAATAAGCAATAGAAACGCAAGCATTGGTAACTTCTAAAAACCTTCTTGCCCCGTTTCATTGAGTGGAGCATTGCTTGGTTGGTGCGCATTAAGCTTTTAGACAAACGGCGTCAATGATTTTTGGAAAAGTGTGAGGACTGTTTGACTGCTAGTTATACACGCATCGCGTGGATAACTGAAGGAGTTCCGCAACACCCAAAAATCATCAGCTTCGTTTGTCGTTAAGAAAGCGTCCATGCGCAGAGCTTTTTGGTACTTTTTGTCGGCACAAAAAGTACGTATAAACAGCAACCAAAGATCAATGGTAAAAAATACAGGGATTGAAGAAACAAAATCCTCAATCCCCATAATATGCAATCTATTCAATATCCTATCTTACCACCCACGCAGCGCAATGCGCCTTCGTCTCCTTGGGATTATAATTCAGCGACTCCTTGCTGGGAATAAGAATCTTATAACTCTTGCGGGCAGCATTCTTCGCCGAGGTCGAACGTATCCACGGGTTCGCGTCGCGCAACTGCATAAAATTCAATCCATTGCTCTTGGCGATGTCTGTAAAGTTAATAACAGCATCGTTAACCTCTAACGTATCGGCCATTGCGACGGGCGGGTACAGGTCGCTGCTCTTCAGCAGAAAACCGTAGCGCGCAGGGTCCGAAAATATCAGTTTCGCAGTCAGAATTCTGAAAATGTATCGTGACGTCTCGGGCACCAGGCAGGTGTTTATAGCCTTGCTCTCCTTCTGCGACGCCATGCGCTTGCTCACCCCCGCGTCGCCGGCATTGTAGCTTGCAGCCGATGTCAGCCAGTCGCCGGTGAGTTTGTACGAATGTTTCAGGTGACGGCAGGCTACGCGCGTAGCCTTTTCAATATTGTAGCGCTCGTCGATGGAATTGTTCACCTCCAGCCCATACTGCTTGCCTGTTGCGGGCATAATCTGCCACAGTCCCGCAGCGCCCACTCCCGAGCGTGCATAAATGTCGCCGTTGCTCTCTATAATCATCATATATTTAAAGTCGTCGGGCAGCCCCTGCTGCTTCAGTATAGGCTCGATGACGGGGAACAGACGGTTGGCGCGTTTCAGCATCAGCTGGGTGTTAATGTGCGAGTATGTGAATGTGAGAATCTCCCTGTCCATGCGCTCCCTAAGGTCGCTTCGTGTGAGGTCGATCTTCTCGCCGGCAAACTCCATGCTCGTGGGAACTTCGGGCGATGTTACATTGTAGGGTACCTGCGAGCGGGGCGAATTTTCCTCGTCGTTAGCCTGATGGCTCTGCAGCAAATGTGTACCGGCGAAAAATAGTGCAGCTGTCAGTGTACAGCTTATAATTGAGTTCAGTAAGTTTCTGTTTTTTGTTGCCATTATGAGTGTTCTTATTTTTTCATTACAAAAGTAATTGATTCCGGTGCAAATAACAAGCACTTTTGTTGATTCGCATCGCTTTTTTTTGTTCCTTTGCAAAATAATTTGGCAGAGAAGAGCTCTGCGTGGAACACTGTTACTCACTTTTAGGAATTGCAACAGCAATTTCCGACGTCAGCCGACGTCGAACAGTAAAATTTATTTATTGGGTTATATGGAGGAATTTGAATTGATTGCGAAGACCTTTCAGGGTCTCGAAGAGGTGCTCGCCAAGGAATTGGTAGGGCTTGGTGCCAACAATGTGCAGATAGGCCGTCGCATGGTCTCTTTCACAGGAAACAAAGAGATGATGTACAGAGCCAACTTCTGTCTCCGCACTGCGGTGCGCATTCTCAAGCCCATCGTACGTTTCAAGGCATCCAATGCCGACGAGGTTTACGAGAAGGTAAAGGCCATGAATTGGGACGAGTATATGGATTGGGGCACAACATTCTCGGTTGATTCCGTTGTCTACAGCGACGTCTTCCGCCACTCTAAGTTCGTTGCCTACCGCGTGAAAGACGCCATTGCCGACTACTTCAACGAGAAGTACGAGAAGCGTCCTTCGGTGCGCATCAACAACCCCGACCTTATGTTCCACATCCACATTGCCCAGGAGGAGTGTACTCTGGCCTTCGACAGCTCCGGCGAGTCGTTGCACCGCCGCGGATACAGAGTCGAGACAGGTGCAGCCCCCATCAACGAGGTTCTTGCTGCCGGACTCATCATGCTCACAGGCTGGAGCGGCGAGTGCGACTTTGTCGACCCCATGTGCGGCTCGGGAACACTGCCCATCGAGGCTGCCCTCATTGCCCGTAACATTGCTCCCGGTGTCTTCCGCAAAGAGTTTGCGTTTGAGAAGTGGCGCGACTTCGACAGCGAGCTTTTCAGCAGCATCTACGAGGACGACTCCAAAGAGAAAGAATTCTTCCACAAGATATATGGTTACGACGTCGACGGCCGCATGGTAGGCTGTGCGCGCCGCAACGTAAAGTCGGCCATGATGACCGACTGCATCGAGATTGAGTGCCGCGACATCAAAGACTTCCAGGAGCACCCCAACAGAGCCCTGATGATTGTCAATCCCCCCTACGGCGAGCGTCTCGTCTCTGAAAATCTTCTCGAAACATACAAGATGCTGGGCGAGCGTCTGAAACACGCATTCTCGGGTAACGAGGCGTGGGTCATCAGCAGCAGCTACGACTGCTTCGACCAGATAGGCCTCAAGGCATCGGCCCGCATCCCCCTCTATAATGGCGACCTCGACTGCGAGTTCCGCAAGTACGAGCTCTTCCAGGGAAAATACAGCGGATTCCGCGACGAGGGTAACGCCCTGCAGAAAGATTTTGCTCCGCTTAAGAGAAAGTCACGTCTCACAGGCCTCGACGGCGAGCCCAAAGGCGCGCGCCGCGAACGCGAGGGTGGCGAGAGTCGCGCGGACATGACTCCCGAAGAGATTGCAGCAATGAAACGTCGCCGTGTGCTCGAGTCCTATCTAAAGTCGCACAACGACCGCAAAGAGCGCGTAGCGCGTCCCAAGAGCGGCGACCGCGACGAGCGACGCAGCGACAGCAAGCCCCGTCGCGATGCACGCCCCGATGGCAAGCGTCCCGCACGCGACGCGAAGCCCTCATACGGCAGTCGCGACAGAAAACCCTCTTACGGCTCGGGTGCCGGTAGAGATTACAAAGGCCGCGGCGCCTCTGCACGACGCGACGGTGCCGGCCGCAACAACAGAAACGATAGAAAAAAATAATATAGAATACCATGAATATATTGCTTTTAGGTAGCGGCGGACGCGAGCATGCACTTGCATGGAAAATCGCTCAGAGCCCCCGTGTCGAGAAATTATTTATTGCCCCCGGAAATGCGGGAACATCGCAGGTGGGCGAGAATGTAGCAATCTCAGTGTGCGACTTTGACAAGATTGCCGAGTTTGCCCTCGCAAACAACGTCTCAATGGTGGTTGTAGGCCCCGAGGATCCTTTGGTAAAGGGTATCTACGACTATTTTGCAGCCGACGAGCGTCTCAGCAACATTGCAGTTATAGGCCCCACACGCAACGCAGCCGAGCTCGAGGGTAGCAAAAGCTTCGCCAAAGAGTTCATGCAGCGCCACTCAATCCCCACAGCAGCCTACCGTTCGTTCGACGGCACACAGCTCGAAGAGGCATACAGCTTCCTCGAGACGCTGAAAGCCCCCTACGTACTCAAGGCCGACGGCCTTTGTGCAGGTAAGGGAGTGCTCATCGTTCCCACCCTCGACGAGGCAAAAGCACAGCTCAAAGAGATGTTCTCGGGAATGTTCGGCAACGCATCGGCAACAGTTGTTATCGAGGAGTTCCTCGACGGCATCGAGTGCTCGGTATTCGTGCTCACCGACGGCAAGGACTATGTAATTCTCCCCGAGGCGAAAGACTACAAACGCATCGGCGAGGGAAATACAGGCCTCAACACCGGAGGCATGGGCTCAATCTCTCCCGTACCCTTTGCCGACGCAGCATGGATGCGCAAGGTTGAGGATAGAATCATCCGCCCCACAGTAGAGGGTCTCGTGAAAGACAACCTCCTTTATAAAGGCTTCATCTTCTTCGGCCTCATCAACGTCGAGGGCGAGCCTATGGTAATCGAATATAATGTAAGAATGGGCGACCCCGAGACAGAGTCGGTGATGTTGCGTCTGAAGAGCGACATTGTAGAGCTCTTCGAGAAGGTTGCAGCCGGCACACTCGCAGGAACAACCGTCGAGTTCGACGAGCGCACAGCAGTGTGTGTGATGCTCGTGTCGGGTGGTTACCCCGAGGCCTACGACAAGGGCTTCGAAATGACAGGCATCGAGAATGTGCAGGACAGCGTGCTCTTCCACGCGGGAACAGCCATGAAGGATGGCAAGGTAGTCACCGCCGGTGGTCGTGTGATGGCCGTAAGCTCTTACGGAAAGAACCGCGACGAGGCTCTTGCTGCATCTTTCGAGTCGGCGAGAAAAATTAATTTTGAAAAGAAATATTTCCGCAGCGACATTGGTTTCGACCTATAGAACATCGAGTCAAAGACGTATTGCAGACGGCAGATACACAGCCGCTGTACTCTTTATCTGCTCCCTGATTTTTTGGGGAGCAGGTGCTTTATTTGGCACAGACTCGTCGGCCGTGTATGTGCCTGCGTGGGCGTCGCAGTGGCTCTCGGATGGCAACTCTCTTCTGCTGCGTTTCGCGGCGATGCTCTTCGCGCTGCTTGCGGCACTGCTCATGGCCTCTTACGTCATTCTCGAGCGTCGCGTATCGTGGCAGTCGTGCATGCTTGCCTTTGTGGCGGCGCTGGTGTACAATGCGCTGCCCGACGCATCGGCCTTCTTCTCGATGCTTCTGCCCGTGGCGCTCATAGGGCTGCTTTTCCGTTGCGACGTTTCGGGCGACATTGCGCGTAACCTCTACGCGCTTTTTGCTGTTGCCGCGAGTCTGGCGCTGCTTTTCCCGCAGCTTCTCATATTGCTGCCGCTGATGCTTCTCTATCCTGCATCGAGCGGAAAGCTCTCGACGAGGGCCTTTCTTGCGACGCTGCTGGGCGTTGCGACCCCTTTGTGGGTGGTAGCCGCGCTCATCTACCTTTTCCCGTCGCTCGCGCCGCTTCTCGACTCGCCCAAAAAGGCTCTCGCAGCCTTGTGGCAGGTGCCGAGCGTGGCATTGTCGCCCTCGATGCTGCTGATGCTCGTTGCCGAGCTTGTGGTTGCACTCCCGGCGATGATACACTTCTTTGTCACGGGCTCCATTGGCCGCACACATCTTCGCCGACGCATGATTTTCTGCATCGTGCTCGACGTTGTCCTGTGGCTCGCAGGCTGGTTGCGTCCCGAACTTCTTGTGCTCTTTTTTGTTTGGCGATTACCGGTATTCTCGTTGCTTGCGGCCTACTTTTTCTCGGCCTTGCCGCCAAAAATATCGAATGTATATATAATTTCGTCGCTCCTTCTGTGGGTGGCCTCTACTATTGTCGGAGTATGGATAGTTTAGTGGAATTTTTAAGCGGATACGGATATCTGGGCATGGGCATCGGTGCGTTCATAGCAGGCTCGGTGCTTCCTATGGCCAGCGAAGTGCTACTCGTGCTTTTCATGGGCATGGGGCTGAACCCCCTTCTTTTGCTCATTTGGGCAACTGTTGGAAACACAATCGGTGGGTTCAGTTGTTATTATATGGCTCGTCTCGCCAAACGCGAGTGGGTAGAGAGCTTTTTCCATGTCTCGCCGCGTCAGATGGCGCGTGCCGACAGGGTGGTGCAGAAGGTGGGCGTCTGGGCGGCATTTCTCTCGTTCGTCCCTCTGCTGGGAACAGCGATTGTGCTGCTGCTGGGCTTCATGAGAGTCAGCCCCCTGAAAATCTCAGCCACCATGACTGCGGGAAAATTCTTGCGCTACCTTATAGTCGTGCTCTCCTACACAGGCGTTGCCGAGCTTTTTTCAAGGTAAAATAGCCATTTATGCAAAAGATTCTTTTCTGTGTACTCTTTCTTGCAGCGCTTCTTACAGGATGCGCCCCGGCCGCTGATGCTCCGCGCCCCACGCTTGCAGTGACGATAGAGCCCTACCGCTACATTGTCGAGGCTGTGGCAGGCGACGCCTGGGAGGTGGTCAGTGTGGTACCCAAAGGCAACAGTCCCGAGACGTTCGACCCTACTCCCGGGCAGATGATGAAGCTGGGCAGTTGCCGAGCCTATTTTCTTGTTGGCGGGCTGGGCTTCGAGGCCTCGTGGACGGGCAAGATAAAGGAAATTTACCCTCGTCTGTCGCTTGTGGACACCTCTGCGGGAATCGCGCGTGTCGACGACGACCCCCATCTGTGGACCTCTCCCGACAATATGGCCATTGTTGCCCGTAACGTATGCAATGCTCTGTGCAGCATGGATACGGCCGGCGCCGCGGGCTACAAGGCCCGTCTGCTGACGGTGGAAAAGAGAATTGCCGACACCGACGCAGCCATTCGTGGCAAGCTCGCACCCCTTCAGTGTCGCAGCTTCGTAGTCTTTCATCCCTCGCTAACATATTTTGCCCGCCTCTACGGAGTTACGCAGATAGCCCTCGAAGAGCATGGAAAAGAGCCCACGGCTGCCCATCTGAAACACATTGTCGACGAGGCGCGCAGCAGCGGCATTCGCAACGTGCTTGTGCAGGCCGAATTTGACAAAGAGCACGCTCTTGCCATCGCCCGCGAGCTTGGTGCCGAGCTTCGTACAATCAATCCCCTAAGCTACGATTGGCACGCAGAAATGTTACACGTGGCCGATTGCCTTACAAAATAGTAACGATGAGCGAAAAACTTGTGGAAATATCTGGAGTGCATTTCTCCTACGGCCCCTCGCCCCTGCTTGCGGATATCAATCTCACCATCCGCGAGGGCGACTTTGTGGGGGTGGTCGGCGCCAATGGCAGTGGAAAGACCACGCTCGTGAAACTCCTTCTCGGCCATCTTCTCCCGCAGAAAGGCACCATCCGTCACTACTGTGACGGAAAGCCCGTCGCCGCTCCGCAGATAGGCTATCTGCCGCAATATGCGGCCGTGGACAAAAGTTTCCCCCTCTCGGTGCGCGAGGTTGTCGAGACAGGGCTGCTCTCTCCGCGCACAATGTGGCGCCCCTTCCTCTCCTCGGGCGACCGTCGCCGCGTCGATGCAATCATCGAGCAGATGGGGCTTTCGGCCCTCTCGGACAAGGCCATAGGCAGCCTCAGCGGGGGAGAGCTTCAAAAGACCATTCTTGCCCGCGCCATCGTCTCCTCCCCACGTCTGCTGTTGCTCGACGAGCCTGACACCTATCTTGACTCCTGCTCACAGGAGAATCTCTATGATTTTCTCAAAAAAATAAACAAAAATTGCGCCATCGTGCTTGTCAGCCACGACGTTTCGGCCGTCTCCGAGAGGTGCAATCTTGTAGTCTCTGTCAATCGCACATTGCAGACGTGTAGCGATTTTTCCAAAAAATGCCCTCTCTGATAACCGCTGCAAAATAACCTGACGGCTCCTTTTAGGGCCTCGTTTCTTTTAAATTTTCTCTTTTGGACTTTCTGAACACTTTTGTAAGTACAATAAAAACAATAGTCGCCTCGGCCGAAAAGTCGATGCTTTTGTCGCGTCTCACAAAAAGATGTCAAAAAAATTGTTTATTAATATGGAAAAGAGTAAATTTGCCTCGTTCCTTTGAAAATAATCCTAATCAATTAATTTAATATTTTCATTTATGAGAAAATCTTTACTTCTCACAGCATTATTTATGCTGGTTGCACTTTTTGGAGTAAAGGCACAGGCGTGGCAGTATGAACTGACCTCGGCTGATGGCCTGCCCGGAAAGAACATGGGTATGTATTGGCAAATGACTACCCCCGTTTACGAACTCGATGAGCCCACACAGGCTATTCGTGTCACGGTATTTTCAACATCGAATGTTGATAAGCACTCAAGCGGCTACGTGAACTACGGCCCCGCGTTCCCTACATTTACAATGGCAGAGCTTCGTCTTTTCGACGGCGAGGGCAAGGAGGTTGAGCTTACAGCTGACATGTTCTCTACAAACGCATTCTCTTTGAACGAAGGCTCGTTCGATGCATTGGTAGACGACGTGCCCACAACTCACTTCCACTCAACCTACACAAAGGGTGAGGCTCCTCAGGCTTACCACTACATTGAAATTGCCCTCAACGAGCCTATGAGCAAATTCTCTTTGCAGTGGGATACACGTTTCTACTACTACTACCCCGACCCCACACACGTGGGTATCACCGGTGGCACAGAGGCTCTCCCCTACAAGAGCGAGAACTTCTCACTCGGTGCACAGGTAACATCTGTCGATGCCATCCAGCCCAACACTCTCTATGCTATTCGCGGTAACTACTTCGAGTATGCTGACGAGAGCCGTTTGCGTACAATCCCCGTGTACGGCGAGGCATTCTTCAACAACTACCGTTGTTCTTCACTCACACCCTCATCGGCAAGCATCATCTACTTCGAGCCCGCAGCCGAGGGTGCACTCAACCTCTATTGGCTCAAAGATGGCCGTTACCTTACAATAGGTACAGTTGACGGTGCAGCCGACGCCGGCCGTTCATACTATGTAACAAACGCCGCTCCCCTTTCATTCGCAGCGTGCGACTCTGTAGAGGGTGCATTCGAGATTACAAGTAAAGGTAGCGTTCTCGGTAACAGCCAGATGGGTCGTCTCCGTTGGGTGAACGAGGGCAAGACCGACGATACAGAGGCACGCAACTTCGCATGGAACATCTACGAGATTAACGTAGACAACGTAGCAACAATGCCTTTGCTCGAGAAAGCAATCGCGAAGGCCGAGAATCTTATGAAGACTCAGGGCATTGCAAGCGCCGACGAGGGTGAGTTCGAGGCACTCGAGACAGCCGTTGCAACAGCAAAGAGCACTGTATCCGAGGCTTCGGCAACAGCAAACAGCGTTCTTCAGGAGTGTGCAGCACTCAACAACCTCATCAGCGAGTACCGCGCAACATACATCTGGGTGCTTGTCGATTCTATCCAGGCAATCATCGACGAGGGTACATTCTGCGGCGGTGAAGAGGCCTACGCAATCGGTGGATTCCCCATCGCATACAAAGAGGTACTCGAGGCACTCCTCGACGAGGCAACAGCTGTTGGCGACGACCTTGCAAACACTACAGTCGTGGAGAATATGATCTCTAAGATGACAACCAAACTCGACGAGCTCTACGCTTCAGTCGTTACAAACGTAACAAACTTCCCCATTCACCTCGAAGAGACAAAGGATGCCCTCACAGCCGAGGACAAGAGAAGCGGCAACCGTTTCAACTTCACCTCTCCCACATACTACCTCTCCGAGGCTACAGACGTTATCCGCTTCACATGGTTCCGCAACACATCTATGGAGCTCAAAGAGGGCGTAGGTAACGTGCCTTTCATTTCACTCGCCGAAATTTATCTTTACGACGAGGTTGGCAACAAAATTGAGCTTACTGAGGACATGATCTCTTCAAACTCTTGCCAGTCAAATGACGGTGGCGGCCTTGCAGCTCTCTGCAACGGCGACGAGGGTGACTACTACCATGGTTGTTGGGACGCAGGAGCCGAAGGTTCATATTGTCCTCAGAATGGCGAGTATGCTTACCTTGAAATTGCTCTCGAAAGCGAGATTACAGCATTCTCTTATAAGTTCATCGGCCGCGACCACAGCAGCGACTTCTACAAACACTACCCCACAGAGTACGCAATCACTCCCGGTACACTCATCGACTACGACGAGGTTAAGATTGTTCCCGTTGACGAGTACAAGGCTGTTCGTGGCGAGCAGATTACCGATGCTGCCCAGATTCAGCCCGGCGAGCTCTACCTCTTGTGGAGCAACCTCGAAGTTCTCGACACAGCAGGTGTTGTTGTAGGCGAGGGTAACGGATACTACAATGGTACATTCCAGAGCTATGGCAAGGATGTTAACAGCGCATGCGTTGTAACATTCGAGAATGCAGGTGATGGCAAACTCTATATGCGCAACATTTCTGCAAACAACTACCTTAAGACTCCAGCAGGCTGGGAAGGTGCTTCTGTAACATGCTACGCTAACGAGGCTGCACCCCTTAGCATCATGAACAGCACCAACCTCGCAAACTCATTCAAAATCTTCTACGAGGGTACAGTAACCGATCCCGAAGAGGAGACATACGGCCAGGAGCAGATTTTCGTAATGCAGGGCTGGGGCTCTAAGATTGGAATGTACACAGTTTCAAGCTGGGAGAATGACGACAAAGACGGCGAGAGCGACTGGTACATCTACAAGGCTACAGTAGAGAATCCCGAGAAGCTCAACCTCAGCGGCGCAATCTCTACCTTCAGCGCATTCGGCATCGACTACTCAATGGTTGGCGAGGCAGTAGGAATGTTGAAGATTGCCGACGTTACACCCATCGCCGACGCAGTTGCCAAGGCCGAGGCTGCTCTCGGTAGCGGCGACGAGGCTGCTTGCAAGACAGCTGCCGACGGATTGCGCGCACTCATCAGCACTGTTCCCAATATCAAGACCAACGAGCTTGTATCGGGCCAGAATTATGTAATCCGCAGTGCAAACAAAGAGTTCAAGGAGTACCACGGCGACAAGAAGATGGCAATCTTCGTGAACCCCGCCAACGGCTCAGGTGCACAGCCCGATGCAAACATGCTCTACTTCAACTACGAGTACACACTCGATGGTCAGGATTCTACAATCTTCCACTTCACATTCGTACAGGATACAATCTACAACGAGGGTGAGGAGACATGGGCAAAATACACCATCAAGAACGTCCTCTACGACGAGTACATCATGCCCGAGGGTACAAACGGCAAGAACCTTACAACAGCCAAGTTCAGCAGCAGCGATGCAGCTCCCCTCATCTACTTGCGTCCCCGCGCAACCGGTCAGTTTGCATTGGTAGGTGTTGATGCATGGCACGGTGGTGCTAAGCCCAACTATGCTTACTTCGAGACACGTACCGGCGGTGGCCCGTACGGAACATCGGGCCAGGCTCACTATGGTCGCGTGGCTACATGGTCATACTCGGCAAACACAGCTCAGTGGCAGATTATCCCCGTAGCAACAGAGACTTCTATCAACAACCTCGTTATCGACGAGCCCGCAGGTGAGGTAGTTTCAGAGGCATACTACACTGCCGACGGTGTTGCAACTAACGGTCCTGTTAAGGGTGTATGCATCCGCAAGAGAATCTACGCTAATGGCGTAATGGAGACAAAAAAGGTATTTATCAAGTAATTTTCTTAGATAGATAATACTTCCCACGAGGCGGCAGTGTCACACGGCACTGCCGCCTTTTTGTGCTTGCGGGGTGTCATTGTAAGTTTTTTTCGATAGCTGCTATCGAATCTATCCTTTAAAAAAGCTATCAGCGTACAAAGGCTGTAAAGTAACTTTGCATCTGAATAGATAAAATAAGGAATTTTATGATTGACTTTTTGATGAATATGTTCGAGGGCAATCCTGCTCAATGGGGCGGGGGAGTGGCCCACTCGGTGCTTGTTCTCTCGCTGGTGATAGGCTTCGGAGTGATGCTGGGCAAGATAAAGATTGCGGGCGTCTCCTTTGGCGTCACATGGATTCTTTTCGTGGGAATCCTTTTTGGACACATGGGTTTCAATATAAATGAGCATCTTCTGCACTTTGTGAAGGAGTTCGGACTTATACTCTTTGTCTATTCTGTGGGCCTGCAGGTGGGCCCGGGATTCTTCTCGGCTTTCCGCAAGGGTGGCCTTTCGCTCAATATGGTGGCAGTGACGGTTGTCGCGGTGGGAGTGCTGCTCACCATTGCGCTGCATTTTGCCACGGGACTGCCGATAACCACAATGGTGGGAGTGCTCTCGGGTGCCGTAACAAACACCCCCGGACTCGGTGCCGCGCAGCAGGCGGTGGGCGACATTACCGACGGCTCGGCCCCTGAAATTGCCATGGCCTATGCAGTTGCCTATCCTCTTGGAGTCATCGGTTGTATACTGTCTCTTCTGTTGATGCGCTACCTTTTCCGTGTCGATGTTCCCGTAGAGGAGAAAAATGCAGGGTGCGTGGGCGGCGCCGGCGAAGAGCAGGCTGTCCGTCCATTCTCTATAGCTATACGCAACGTCGCCATTGAGGGCAAAAAACTTTCCGAGATTGAGCCTTTGCTGCATAGTCGTTTCGTAGTCTCGCGCATCTGCGAGGGCGGCGACTGCGAAAAGGTGCGTCCCGCAGCAGCTGATAGCGTCCTGCACGTTGGCGACAGAGTTCTTGTCATCACCACTCCCGCCGATGCCGAAAGCATAATAATGTTTCTCGGCGAACAGTGCGAAATGAATTGGGAGGGCACCGAGAAACGCCTCATTTCGCGTCGCGTGCTCATCACAAAGCCCGAACTTAACGGCAAGATGCTCTCCTCGTTGAAGATACGTAACAATTTCGGCGTTAATATCACTCGCGTGAATCGTTCGGGTGTGGATCTTATCGCCAATCCTCACTTGCGTCTGCAGATGGGCGACCGTGTGACGCTTGTCGGCAGCGAACTCTCAATCGCCCACGCCGAGAAGGTGCTTGGAAACTCACTCAAACGCCTCGACCATCCTAACCTCATTCCCATCTTCATAGGTATTGCGCTTGGCTGTCTGCTCGGTAGCATTCCCTTTGCTTTTCCGGGAATCCCCCAGCCTGTGAAGCTTGGCCTTGCCGGCGGCCCTCTCATTGTGGCTATACTCGTCAGCCGCTTCGGTCCTAATTATAAGCTTGTGACCTACACTACCATGAGCGCCAATCTGATGATACGCGAAATAGGAATCTCGCTTTTCCTCGCTTGCGTGGGTCTTGGTGCCGGTGAAGGCTTTGTAGACACTATTGTCAATGACGGTGGCTATGTGTGGGTGGGCTACGGAGTGCTTATTACCGTTGTTCCTCTGCTCGTGGCGGGACTCGTGGCACGCAAGGTGTTCAAACTGAACTATTTTACCTTGATAGGCGTGCTTTCGGGCTCCATGACCAACCCTCCTGCGCTTGCCTACTCCAATGAACAGACAGGATGCGACGCCCCGTCGGTGGGCTATGCGACAGTCTATCCGCTGACAATGTTCCTGCGTGTGCTCACTGCGCAGTTGCTGATAATATTTTTTGTTTAGGGAAAAGTTCTCAATGTTGAGTAGTGGATCTCTCCATCCGTCTTTAGGGTTTTATGCGGGTGGAGAGATTTTTATGTGTATTCGCGGCCTTGAAAAGTGTTGGACTTAAAAGTAATTACTATAAAATGTTATTATAGCAACCTCGTTCTTTTGTTTTGAACTTAACTTTGTGCATTATTTAATCGGTTTTTATTATGTATAAATTCTATCAAGAAGGCTCATCGGAAAATGAAAAAAATGAAGATCCTGAAGGAGTGAAAAAAGAGCAAGATGCTTATAATGCTACTAAAACTTTGTTGCCGGGACTCTTTAGTGAAATTAAAAATGTTTTGTATACCCCCAAACAAGATTATAGTTTAGGTGTGGATAATAAAATAAACAAATTGAATGTAGATAATAAAAATGAAAAAGTTTCGTTTGTAAAAGAAAATAGAGTTGTTCCGAATCTAATGAATGCTAAATCTGAAGATGTTGGAACGTTTGTGAATATGCGTCCATATATAGACACCAATCAGAGGTTGTTTGAAGATTTGAATGAAGCTGATATGGTTGTCGATCTTTTAAATAATAAAATAGGTCGTGGTATTGGTAATCGTAATCGTTTCACTGGCTTGAAAAAGTTAGCGTTAAATATTCTTGAAGAGTTTAAAAACAAAGGCTTGTATGTCGCTAGTGATATAAATGGTCGATATATAATAACTCGTCGCCAACTTGGACAAGAAAAATATGATGAGTTACGTGAGTTGTTTAATAATATGGATAACTGGGGTTTTCAACCTGGTGATGATAGGACTAGGGATAATTATGCACCAATTAGGTTTATATGGGAAAAAATAAAAGAAAAAATGCAATAGTTTTGGTGTTGTTTGCTGCGCTGTTTGCGGCATGTGGCATTTTGGAGTCAAGAAAACCTTATATTGATACAGTTGTCGAAAATCATTGGAAAGGTTGGGTCGCAGACGGTAAGGATAGTCTTAATTGCACTATTGATTTTGCCGAGGCTATAAACTTCGATTGGGATACGATGCTCTATTTCTCGGGACATGTTTTTTTGAAGAAGCGTTTGCATGAGTATAGGGAAATTGTCGGATATTCTAATCTGTTAGCGAAACATTCTAGTGATGAGCAACTTCTCTTTTTGTGTGGGGATAGTGTAGTCTATCGCATGGAGTTTTTCCCTGAATTTGATTTTGATATGGAGGTTATTCCGAAAGGTGCTCGCTTTTGTACAAAGAAACTCTATATGAAATTGGGTCGTGAAAATGCAAAATTTCATTTGGTGAAAAACGGAGAGCGATACATACTTTATCATAAGGATGGATTGTTGGAAGAAGAAAATTCTATTAAGAAAGAAAATCTTTCGCCTTATGTTGGCCGATGGGAGTGGGTGCCCGATGATTCCCTTCCGCGTAAGGTTGATGTTGTTATTGGCGAGCGTAACGACTCTTTGTATTTTGCCTTTTCGTGGAATTTTATGGATAAAGGCGCCAGTGACTATTATACTATAGATAGTGAATGCTTGCCAATAGCTTGTGTGCGTATGCAACGTCCCGCAGGAATAGATTGTGCAGAAGGTAAGATTTATAATAGTTTTTTTGGAGTGCGCTCACCTATCATGAAGGGTTATGAAAATATGCAACTTACATTGCATGGGGGTGATACTCTTGTGTGGCGTTACGAAAAGAAATATTTATGGCCCGACTCTATTGTGCTTGTACGTCGCGATAATAGCAATTATAAATTTTCGGATTACGTTCCGTATGTTTATGGCGATGATGCATCTTTGCAACGTATCGCTCGCAATTTCGAAATATTGGATTTTACATATTAAAAAGAAAGACTCCCTGCACGCATTTATGCGCGTGCAGGGAGTCTCTTTTATTGAAGAAGATTAATCAGTTTCTTAGGTCGGCACCCCACATCATCTTGTCGTGCAGGGTCTTGAAGAATGTCTGCCCTTTTACCTTTACGATTTTTATCGTGTATGCGGCCTTGCGCAGTGTCAGTGTGGTATTTTCGTCGCACTCTTCGTTGCGGCCGTCGATAGCTACAAGGTAGTTGTGGCTGCGGCTCACAACCTTCAGCGTAACCTCGGTGCGGTCGTTCACCACCACAGGGCGGGCATTCAGACTGTGCGACGCAATGGGGGTGAGCACAAATACATTGGCGTCGGGGGCAATGATGGGGCCTCCCGCACTCAGTGAATAGCCTGTGGAGCCCGATGGAGCGGCGATTATAAGGCCGTCGGCCTGATAGGTGATGCGCTCGTTGCCGTTGAGCGACGCCTCGATGCTTATCATCGAAGAATTGTCGTGCTTCATCACCGCAACTTCGTTCAGCGCATAGGGGTTATTCTGCAACTGCTTGTCCGAGGCGCTCACCTCAATGACGTCGCGCTCCTCTATTGTGTACTCTCCGCGGTGCAGGCACTCGAAAAGCTCCGAGACGTTGCCGGCCGAGAACGAGGTGAGGAATCCCAATCGTCCGGCGTTTATTCCCAGCAGTGGAATGTTCTTGCTGCCCACGCGGTTGGCTGTGCGCAGAAAGGTGCCGTCACCGCCGAAGCTGATGGCGATGTCCGCGTCAAAGTCGTCGCCGTCGATTATTCCCTCGGGCTGCGCAAAGAGCTTGCCCTCTTCGAGCAGATACTCGTAGAAGGGTCGGTCGATGATGAACGTATCTTTCCACTCGTTGATGGTGGCGAACAGATTCTCAATGTTCTCCGATTTTTTCGATTGGTGCTTGTTTCCGAATATTGCGAATTTCATATTTTTCTCTCTTTTGTGGGCTGCCTTTCGGGCGTTGCGCCCCCTTGTGTGGGGCATCCATTTAGCAAAATTAAACAACTGCAACCACTGCCGGCTGCAATTACGTTGCAAAATTAAGATAATTTATTGTCTTATTTTGCTTATTTTGTCGTACTTTTGCGAAAAATACGAAATTGGAGATACTTTTGCCGCATCTGAGCGGCGAATTTGAAGAAAAAACAGCAAGATGACTAAGTTAAGTGTAAATATAAATAAGGTTGCCACCATCAGAAACGCGCGTGGCGGCAACACTCCCGACCTTTTGCAGGTTGCGCGCGATTGTGAACTTTACGGAGCAGACGGAATCACCGTGCATCCTCGTCCCGACGAGCGCCACATACGCCGTGCCGATGTTCCTGCCCTGCGCGCCGTCGTACGCAGCGAATTCAACATCGAGGGCTACCCCTCGAAAGAGTTCCTCGACCTTGTTCTCAAGGCGAAGCCCAATCAGGTGACACTGGTGCCCGACAAGCCCGGACAGCTTACTTCGGACAATGGATGGGACACTGTTACCCATCAGGAGTTCCTCAAGGATGTTCTCGACGACCTTCGTGGCGCTGGCATCCGCAGCTCCATCTTCATCAATGCCGACAGCCGCATGGCCGAATATGCGGCCAAGGCAGGCGCCGACCGCGTAGAGCTCTACACAGGCCCCTACGCCGAGGCCTACACACGCAACCGCGAGGCGGCCATCGAGCCTTTCCTCGAGACTGCGCGCCGAGTGCGTCAGCTGGGCATCGGCCTCAACGCCGGCCACGACCTCAGCCTTGTGAACCTCCGCTACTTTGTCGAGACAATTCCCTGGGTGGACGAGGTTTCCATCGGTCACGCACTCATATGCGACGCCCTCTATATGGGCCTCGAAAAGACCATTGCCGCATACAAAGATTGTTTAAAGAAATAATAAAAAATAAAATACAGACACTATGGTATTAATGACACTTCTTGCACAGGCTGCAAGCGTAGCACAGGATTCTTTGATTTCGCTCACCGAGGTTGCACCCGAGGAGGGCATGAACGTTTTTGAACTTGCCGTAAAGGGCGGATGGATTATGATTGTATTGGCCGTCCTCTCGGTGATTGGCGTTTACATCTTCTTCGAGCGTTTCTCTACATTGCGCAAGGCAATGCAGAGAAACCCTCTTTTCATGGAGCGCATCCACGATAATATAAAGGACGACGACCTCAAGTCTGCAGCAAACTATTGCCGCAGCGAGAATACTCCTCTCTCGCGCATCATCGAGCGTGGCGTCAAGAGCTTCAACTTCTCGGCAGCCTCTATCCGCGAGACAGTGGACAACTGTGCCAACCTCGAGATTGCTACTCTCGAAAAGGGCCTCCCTGTACTCTCTACAATCGCAGCTGTTGCTCCCATGATCGGATTCTTGGGAACAGTAACAGGAATGGTGCGCGCCTTCTGGGAAATGGCAAATGCCGGTAACAACATCGACGTTTCGCTTCTCTCGGGCGGTATCTACGAGGCGATGGTTACCACCGTCGGCGGTCTTGTAGTGGGTATTATTGCAATCTTTGCCTACAACTATCTTGTTACTATGCTCGACAAGGTGCAGAATGACATGGAGGCCGAAATTATCTCTTTCATGGAGATTGTACGCGAGAAAAAAGAGAATCTTTAAGCTAAAAAATAGAGCAAGCTATGCTTAAAAGAAAGACAAAAACAATAGAGACTTTCTCGATGTCGTCAATGACGGATATTATCTTCCTGTTGTTGATATTCTTTATGATAACATCGACGATGGTTACTCCCAACGCCATAAAAGTGCTTCTGCCTCAGGGTAGCCAGCAGACATCGGCCAAGCCTTTGGCGCGCGTAATCATCGACAAGGAACTGAACTACTATTCGGCTTTCGGCAACGAGGACGAAATGCCCATCGACCCCGATGGAATCGCCGATTTTTTAAAGTCGTGTGCCAATGAAGAGCCCGAAATGTACGTAGCACTCTACGCCGACGAGAGCGTTCCCTACCGCGAAATAGTAAAGGTGCTTAATATAGCCAACGAGAATAACTTCAAAATGGTGCTTGCGACACGTCGCCCCGACAAGAAGAGAAGATGAAACAGTTGAACAAAGAACAGATGCATGGAGTGGTGGGTACGGCAATCGTGCACATCATACTGTTGCTCATACTTCTTTTTGTGGTAATAGACAAGCCTATTCCCAAAGAGGAGGAGGGCGTTCCTGTGGTCCTTGGCAATGTAGAGCGCTCAAAGGGCGACGGCTACACTTATACAGAGGTTAAGGTTGCCCCGCAACCTGCTCCCAAGCCTGTAAAGGTGAAGCCCGTGAAGAGTCCCGCCGACCCTCTCATCACACAGAATACCGAAAAGACTGTGGATATCAACAGCGCCGAGGAGAAGAAAAAAGATGCTCCCAAAAAGGTTGAAAAGACTCCCGAACAGCTTGAGGCCGAGCGCAAGGCACGCGAAGAGGAACGCAAGCGTCAAGAGGCCGAAAAGATGGCACGCGAGGCCAATGCCAAGATTGCCGGAGCATTCGGCAAAGGCAATACTATGGCCGATAAAGGCGCGACCGACGAGGGCAAGGGCAGCGAGGGCGTTGTCGATGCCACAGAGAGTACGGGCGTTACAAAAGGTTCAGGCGGTTACGGAACATTCGACCTCAAAGGACGTTCATTGGGTAAGAGCGGTCTCCCCCGCCCCGAGTACAATGTGCAGGACGAGGGTCGTGTGGTTGTGAATATCACCGTGAATCCCGCAGGACAAGTTGTCGGCGCAACCATCAACCAGCGAACAAATACCATCAACAAGTCTTTGCGCGACGCGGCACTGAAGGCTGCCCGCAAGGCTGTCTTCAACAGTGTCTCCACCGTTGATAACCAGATGGGTACAATTACATATTATTTCCAGTTAAAATAAACTTTTACAGCTATGAGCAAAATATATCAATTTCTTGCCGACGGCTTCGAGCCTGTCGAGGCTCTTGCTCCGGTTGACGTGATGCGTCGCGCGGGCATTAATGTGGTAACAGTCTCTATTATGGGACGTGCGGTCGTCGAGGCTGCTCATGGCGTGAAGGTTGTTGCAGACGCTCTCTTCGACGAGGTCGATTTTTCCGACGCCGACGCACTTGTGCTTCCCGGCGGCTCATTGGGCACGGAGAATCTCTCGGCGTGCGAGCCTTTGCGTGCGCTCCTGGCTGCGGCCAATGCCGAGGGCAAGATAATTGCTGCCATCTGCGCCGCTCCCATGGTGTTCGGACGCATGGGCATTCTCGCCGGACGTCGCGCCACCTGCTACCCCGGTTGCGAGGGCGAGCTTGCGGGCGCAAAATATACGGCGGCGGCTGTCGAGCAGGACGATAATATAATTACAGCGTGCGGCCCCGCCGCCTCGTTCGACTTCGGCTTTGCCATTGTCGAGAATTTCTGCGGCAGCGAGAAGGTTGCCGTCATTCGTGAACAAATGCGATTCAACGACCTATGAAAAGGTATCTTATAATTGTTGCGGGCGGAAAAGGCGTCCGCATGGGTGGTGATGTTCCCAAGCAGTTCAGACTGCTCAACGGAAAGCCGTTGGTGATGGCCACCATCGAAAATCTTTATGCGATGGATGTTACCATGCGCATAATACTTGTGCTCCCCAAAGAGCAACTTGAACTTTGGGACGAGCTTTGTGCACAATATGAATTCAGCGTGCCCGTGAAGGTTGTCACCGGCGGAACCACACGTTTCCACTCGGTGCAGAATGGCCTTGCGGCTATCGACGACGCCGACGAGGCTCTTGTGGGCATACACGATGGCGTTCGTCCCTTCCTTGCGATGAAGGTGTTCGACGAGCTTTTCCGCGAGGCGGCCATCAACGGAGCGGTTGTTCCTGTTGTTGCAGTGAACGACAGTATGCGCCGTTTCATTGGCGGCGAGGGTGCCACCGAGCCTGTTCCCCGCGACAGGTACCGTCTGGTGCAGACTCCGCAGGTCTTCAAGCTCTCTCTCCTGCGCAAAGCCTATGAGCAGCTGTACGTCGAGGAGTTTACCGACGACGCTTCTGTGGTCGAGAAGATGGGCGAGTTTGTGCACGTTGTCGAGGGTAACCGCGAGAATATTAAAATAACCACCCCCTTTGATTTTGTATTAGCCAAGGCTATTGTCGAATGCTTGACCCAACAGCCCGAGACATAAAATATCTTCCCGGAGTGGGCGAGCAGCGTGCCGCCCTCCTGAACAGAGAATTGAACATTTATTCTCTGCACGACCTTCTGTACTATTTTCCTTATAGGTACGTCGACCGCAGTCGCCTCTTCAAAGTGAGCGAGATTGACGGTCGCATGCCTCATATACAGTTGTGCGGCGAGATTCGCAGCTTCGAAGAGATGGGTGAGGGTGCCTCGCGTCGTTTCGTGGCACACTTTACCGACGGCACGGGCTTCGTCGACCTTGTGTGGTTCCGCGGAATAAAATTCATTAAGGGAAAATACAAGCTGGGCACACGTTACATAGTCTTCGGAAAGCCCACAATCTTCAACGGCAGGGCAAATATTGCCCATCCGGACATCGACCCCGCCGACACATTGCAGCTGAGCGAAATGGGGTTGCAGCCCTACTACAATACCACCGAGCGCATGAAGCGCAGCAGCCTGAACTCTCAGGCAATGGCAAAATTGACCTCCAATCTGCTGTCGCTGCTGCCCGAGACAATGCCCGAGACGCTCAGCCCCTCCATTGTGCAGCGCTACAATCTGATGCCTTTGGGCAAGGCCCTTCGAGTGATACATTTCCCGAGCAACGTCAACGAGCTTCGTCTCGCCGAGTACCGACTGAAGTTCGAGGAACTTTTCTACATACAGTTGGGCATTCTCAACTACTCCAAAGACCGCAAACACAAGTACGCGGGCTACAATTTCGCCAAGGTGGGCGACCTTTTCAACCGTTTCTACAGCGAGAATCTGCCTTTTGAGCTCACGGGCGCGCAGAAACGTGTCGTGCGCGAGATTCGTCGCGACGTCAACCGCAGCACCCAGATGAATCGCCTCGTTCAGGGCGACGTCGGCAGCGGAAAGACACTCGTGGCGCTGCTGGCCATGCTCCTCGCCAAGGACAATGGCTATCAGGCGTGCATGATGGCCCCCACCGAGATTCTCGCCGAGCAACATTTCTCCACTCTGCGACGCATGCTCGCAGGGCTCCCCGTGAGGGTGGAACTTCTCACCGGAAGCACCAAGCAGAAAGAGCGCGTGCCTCTGCTCGCCGACCTCTTTTCGGGCGCGATTGACATTCTCGTGAGCACCCACGCGGTACTCGAGGACAATGTGAACTTTGCGCGTCTGGGCCTTGTAGTCATCGACGAGCAGCATCGCTTCGGCGTTGTTCAGCGTGCGAAAATGTGGACAAAGAGCCGCATCCCGCCGCATGTGCTTGTAATGACCGCTACCCCCATTCCCCGTACGCTGGCAATGACTCTCTATGGCGACCTCGACGTCTCTGTCATCGACGAGCTTCCTCCCGGCCGCAAGCCCATCACCACGCGCCACATTTTCCGCAACAATATAGGCGAAGTCTACTCGTTCATCGAGAAACAGCTGCGCGAGGGACGACAGGCTTATATTGTCTACCCGCTCATCACCGAGAGCGAGAAAATCGACCTCAAGAATCTCGAGGATGGCTACGCTCATCTGTGTAACGTATTCTGCGACTACAAGATAGGTAAGCTGCACGGAAAGATGAAGCCCAAGGAAAAAGATGCAGAAATGCAGCGTTTCGCCTCGGGCGAGACACAGATACTCGTCTCGACCACGGTAATCGAGGTTGGAGTCGACGTTCCCAACTCCACGATAATGGTGATAGAGAATGCCGAGCGATTCGGCCTCTCACAGCTGCATCAGTTGCGTGGTAGGGTAGGGCGCGGCGCCAACCAATCATACTGTATTCTCGTCACCGATTACAAACTTTCCGACGACACTCGCAAGCGCATGGAGATTATGACCGGCAGCAACGACGGCTTCGAAATTGCCGAAGCCGACCTCAAACTGCGCGGCCCCGGAGACATCGAGGGTACCCAGCAGAGTGGCATCGCCTTCGACCTTAAAATTGCCAACCTCGCCAAGGACGAGCAGCTGTTGCAGTATGTGCGCGACATTGCGCGCGACATTGTCGACAACGACCCCGACTGCAGCCGCGAAGAGAATCGTGTGCTGTGGCGCAGACTCGAAGAAATCAGACGTCGCAACAATCGCAATTGGGGCGCAATTTCGTGACGCGCTTTTTGTGTGATTGTTAAATAGTTACCCGCGACTCTCGCAGTTTTTCTTCCTGTTGGTTAAAAAAATATAAAATTGCCCTTATTGTATATAATAAATAAAAAAGCGTGCGTTCTTTTTATGGACGTCACGAATATTTTTACTACCTTTGCAAGGTATTATTGTGTTTTTGCACAAAAGCGTCGACAATGTGAATGTTTTCGGCGCAAATTTTACAAAAAGAATCGTTTGAACCTTTAAATAACATCGGATAATGGAAAAGAGCCTTGTACTTATAAAGCCCAACGCCGTTCAGCGTGGACTTATAGGCGAAATTATTGCCCGTTTCGAGCGTAAAGCTCTTCACGTGGCAGGGTTGAAGATGATACAGCTTGACGATGCTGTGCTCAACGAGCACTATGCGCATCTGAGCGAGCGTCCCTTCTTTACCATCCTCAAAGATTCGATGAAGGTGGCTCCTGTCGTTGCAATGTGCGTCGAGGGTCTCGATGCAGTGGAGACTGTACGTCTGATGGTGGGCGCCACAAACTCTCGCAAGGCATTGCCCGGCACCATCCGCGGCGACTTCTCAATGAGCGGCGAGCAGAATGTGATACACGCTTCCGACTCTGTCGAGAACGCGCTTATCGAGGTTAAACGCTTCTTCCGCGATGAAGAACTTTTTGAGTATCAATCGGCTGTAACCTCTTTCGAGTACGGAGGCGAGGAGAAAGCCAGAATGTAATTTTTGGACCATTGGAAACGTTAAACAAAATAAAAGCGCTGTTTTTTGCAGCAATGTTGTCGTTCGTCGCAGTAGGCGCGTCGGCACAAGACCTGTTGGTTGAGCAAGCACCCCTCGACAAGCAGATGAGCCTTGTAGACTCAATCTCTTTGCGTCGTATGTTGCTCAACGAGTCACATCTTTTCCCCTCACAGGAACTCTACCCCGAGTGGGACAATGCGAAATTGCACTACGACGCTCAGCGTCCCGACTCTTTCCGCATCGACCTCACAACTTTTGTGATGCCTACCACAAATACAAAAATCACAGATATCTTCGGTTATCGCCCCCGTCGTCGTCGCGTACACAATGGCCTCGACATCAAGGTGCAGATAGGTGACACCATCCGCTCGGCATTCGACGGAAAGGTGCGCGTGGTTAAAGACCAGGGCCGTCGCAAAGGCTATGGAAAATATGTGGTTATCCGCCACGAGAATGGCCTTGAGACAGTCTACGGCCACCTCTCGAAATGGTTGGTTACCGAGGATCAGTATGTAAAGGCCGGCGACCCCATCGCTCTTGGTGGAAACACAGGCCGTTCGACAGGCTCGCACCTCCACTTCGAGACGCTCTTCATGGGTAAGGCACTCGACCCTGCGCTGATGTTCGACTTTGTTAACCAGGATGTTACAAACGACTACTACGTCTATCGCAAGCCCGTCAGAAAGACAGTGGACAAGAAGACAGGCGCCGTAAAGACCGAGTCGGCCGAGCCTATGTACCACAAGGTGCGCAGCGGCGATACACTCTCAAAAATCGCTAAACGTCACGGAGTTTCATTGTCGTCGCTCTACAAGCTCAACGGAATGAACTCACGCTCGAAATTGCGTATAGGACAGAGCATCCGATACAATTAATCTCAAAATATAAGAGCATGGGGCGCAGAATAATCTGCGCCCCTTTTTTGTAGATGTGTGTATGTGCCATAAAAATGCGCAAATGAAAATCACAGGCATCAGTAACTTTAAATTCTCGCCCCAAAGAGTGTTTTTCTTATTAAAATATTCTAAATTTGTAACCACAAGCCCATCGAGGCAGCGCAAAAGAATCGCAAATAAAAAATTGAAAAACATATGAGAAAAACATCCTTATTCACATTGCTGCTTGTTGCCCTCGTGACAGCGTGCAGCCGACAGGGCGACGTCTTTGTTGCCGACAGCGTCAATGAACTTCGTGCCCCCGCCTATCCGCTGGTGACCATCGACCCCTTTACAAGCGCGTGGTCGTTCACCGACAAACTCTACGAGTCGCCCGTGCGCCACTGGACGGGAAAGGCCCATCCGATGGTGGGCGCCCTCAAGGTCGATGGGAAAGTCTATCGCTTCATGGGCGTCGAGGATGCACCGCTCGACTTTATAATCCCCTCGGCACTCACGCAGCGCTGGAGCGCGCGCTTCACCGAAGAGCAGCCCAAAGGCGACTGGACAGCGTGCGACTACAACGATGCAGCGTGGAAAGAGGGCAAGGCAGCCTTCGGCACCCGCGACCAGTCGGCAATCTCCACCGTGTGGACAAGCGAGGACATCTGGGTGCGTCGCGAGGTTGAACTCTCGGCCGACGACCTTCAGAAAGAGCTGGGCCTCGAATACTCCCACGACGACGTCTTTGAACTCTACATCAACGGCAAGCAGATAGTCTCCACAGGCTTCGTGTGGCGCAACAACATACGCGTCCCCTTCACCGAAGAAATAAAATCTCTGCTGAAGCCCGGCAAAAATATGATTGCCGCACACTGCCACAATACCTACGGCGGCGCATACGTCGATTTTGGAATCTACAAGAAGGGCGAGGATGTAGTCTTTGCCGAGGCTGCCGTGCAGAAATCCGTTAATCTGCAGCCCACCCGCACACTCTACACATTCGAGTGCGGCCCCGTGCAGCTCGAGGTTGTCTTTACTTCTCCGCTGCTGATGGACGACCTCGACCTTCTCTCGACCCCCGTAAACTACGTGTCGTATCGCGTGAAGCCTCTCGATGGCAATGCCCACGACGTACAAATTTACATGGACGCCACCCCCGAGTGGGCGGTGAACACCCCTGCGCAGCGTGTCTCTTGTGCCGTTTCGCGCGAGGATGTCCCCATGCTCTACGCAACGGCGGGAACAGTGGAGCAGGCAGTGCTCCGCCGCAAGGGCGACGATGTTCGCATCGATTGGGGCTACTTCTTCCTCGCCTCGCCCAAGAAAGAGAATGTAACCATCGGCTCGGGAGCCTACACCCCCATGAAAAAACGCTTCATCGCCGAGGGCGCTGCGGGCGTCGCAGGTGCTCAGCTTGAAAATGTCAATCAGAATGGCGCGGTGCTCGCCTTCTCCGAGAATCTCGGCACCGTTACCGACGAAAAGAGCGGCTATATGATGGTTGCCTACGACGACCTCTACTCTATACGCTACTTCGACGAGAATCGCATGGCCTATTGGAAACACAATGGCCGCGTGACCATGCTCGATGCCCTTCAGAAGGCCGCTGCCGACTACGAGGCAGTTACTGCCCGCTGCCGCGAATTCGACGCGCGCATGATGTCCGACGCGACAAAGGCCGGCGGTAAAAAATATGCCGAACTCTGCGCCCTTGCCTACCGTCAGGCAATAGCCGCCCACAAGCTCATCACCGACAAAGAGGGCAACCTTGTGTTCCTCTCGAAAGAGAACTTCAGCAACGGCTCCATCGGCACCGTGGACGTAACCTACCCCTCGGCGCCCCTCTTCCTGCTCTACAACCCCGAGCTTGCCAAGGGCCTCCTGAATCACATATTCTACTACAGCGAGAGTGGCCGTTGGACGAAACCCTTTGCGGCGCACGACATTGGCACCTATCCCATAGGCTGCGGACAGACATACGGCGGAGACATGCCCGTCGAGGAGTGCGGAAATATGCTCATCCTCACTGCGGCCATCGCAGCGCGTGAGGGCAACGCCGAGTATGCAAAGAGACATTGGGAGACACTCTCCACGTGGGCAAACTACCTGCTCGAGAATGGCCTCGACCCCGAAAATCAGCTCTGCACCGACGACTTTGCCGGACACTTTGCCCACAATGCCAACCTCTCGATAAAGGCCATCCTCGGCATTGCCGGATACGGAAAATTGGCGGGAATGTTGGGCGACGCTGCCACCGAGAAAAAATACATCGACGCAGCCAAGGCAATGGCAGCCGAATGGCAGAAAATGGCCAAGGACGGCGACCACTACAAGCTCACCTTCGACAAAGAGGGCACGTGGAGCCAAAAGTACAACCTCGTGTGGGACCGCTTGCTGGGCCTTAACATCTTCGACCCCTCGATTGCCGCCGACGAGGTTGCCTACTACAAGACCAAGCAGCAGCCCTACGGCCTTCCCCTCGACAGCCGCAAGACCTATACAAAGTCCGACTGGATACTATGGAGCGCCTGCCTCACAGGAGACATCGACGACTTTAACGCTCTCTTCGAGCCTGTCTACAAATATGCAAACGAGACAGAGAGCCGCATGCCCATCTCCGATTGGCACGAGACGACCAGCGGAAATTGGGTGGGCTTCAGAGCGCGCTCGGTGGTTGGCGGTTACTTTATAAAAATGCTCGAAGCGGAACTTTTGAATAGATAGTTTCGACGGTAAATATCTTCAAGAGCCCTAAATTTGATCTTATACTAAAAATTGAACTGATTAATAAAGGTATTGTTGGTGAAGAGTCCGGTGCATTAAATGCACCGGACTCTTTCCTTTTTACTATTAGTTTTATTTTATAATTGTTAGGTAAATATGGTACATATTTGTCGTTATTGTTAAAGAAACGGTAAAAATGGTATTTGTAATTGGTAGATTTTTGCAGCAAGAGTGAAAATGGTATTTTTATCAGTAAAATGAGTATGTGTTATGTGTCATTTAAATAATACATTTGCTCCGACTAAAGAGTAAAAATTAACTACAAAAACCGTATGATAGCTGTATTAAAAAATGGAGTAACAAAGGAGCAAAAAGATAAATTAATTGAATGGCTCGAATCGCAAAATGTGAGAGTTCACGTATCCGAGGGTGAGTTCCAAACAGTTGTAGGACTTATTGGCGATACAAGCAGAATAGACGTAGGCCTTCTCGCAAGCCTTGACTTTATAGAAAAAATCAGCCGCGTGAGCGAGCCTTTCAAGAGCGCGAGCCGCCGTTTCCACCCCGATGACACAATCGTCGAGGTTGGCGAGGGCGAGAATAAGGTGAAAATCGGTGGAGGCAATTTCTGTATGATTGCCGGCCCCTGTTCGGTAGAGTCCGAGGAGCAGATAATTGAGGTTGCAAAGGCTGTTAAGGCTGCCGGTGCCAAGATGCTCCGTGGCGGTGCCTTCAAGCCCCGTACCTCTCCCTATGACTTTCAGGGACTCCGCGGCGAAGGTCTCGACCTCTTGCTCAAGGCACGCAAAGAGACAGGCCTCCCCATTGTTACCGAAATTATGAATGCAGCCCATTTGGATATGTTCGCCGACGTAGATATTATTCAGGTCGGTGCCCGCAATATGCAGAACTTCGAGCTTCTCAAGGAGTTGGGACGCTCCAAGAAACCCATCCTTCTCAAGCGTGGTCTTGCCGCCACCCTGAAAGAGTTCCTCATGAGTGCCGAGTATATTCTTGCCGAGGGTAACGAGAATGTAATGTTGTGCGAGCGCGGTATCCGCAGTTTCGACACATACACCCGTAACGTCCTCGACCTTGCAGCGGTGCCCATGCTCCACAAACTCACCCACCTCCCCGTGGTTGTCGACCCCAGCCATGCGACAGGCGTTGCGAGCCTTGTGAAGCCCATGGCTTGTGCAGCAACCGTTGCCGGTGCCGACGCCCTCATCATCGAGGTACACAACAACCC
>JAFYPH010000011.1 GCA_017547585.1 Bacteroidaceae bacterium
CATCGCTTACATGGCTAAGGTTAACGCTTAATTGTCTTAAGTATATAAGAGAATTTGACACCCCGCAGAGTGACACTCTGCGGGGTGTTCTTTTTTTGTTTGCGCTGCGTGCTGGGCGCTGAGAAACAAAAAACCGACAAACGGCTGTTTGTCGGTTTTTTTATATTTGTGGAGTGTTGTTTTTAGTCCAGTGTGTTGAGAATCTCCTCGATGACGTGGGGGAAGTGTTTGTACTCTAGGGCGTGTACCTTCTCGGCAACGTCGTGGGGGGTGTCGCCGGGCAATACAGGGCATGTTGCCTGGAAGAATGTGGTGCCGCAGTCGTAGCGCTCGTCGATGAGGTGGATGGTGATTCCGCTCTCGGTGTCGCCGCTTGCGACAACTGCCTCGTGTACGAGGTCGCCGTACATGCCTTTACCGCCGTGTTTGGGCAGCAGGGCAGGGTGGATGTTCACGATGCGTCCGGGGAAAGCCTCGATGAGCTTGGCGGGAACGAGCAACAGGAAGCCTGCAAGTACTATAAAGTCGATGTTGTACTGCTGCATGAGGTCGAGCACCTTGTCGGCCTCGCGGAACTCTTTGTTGGTGACTACTGCCGAGTCGATGCCAAGTTTCTTTGCTCTCTCGAGTACGTAGGCCTCGGGGTTGTTGGCCAGGATTAGAGGAATCTCAACCTCTTGCGAGCCTTTGAAGTAGTTTGCGATGTTCTCGGCGTTGCTTCCCGAGCCTGATGCGAATATTGCTATGCGTTTCATTGTATTTGTATTTTATTTTACGGGTACGAGGCGTTTGAGCAGCTCCTCGCCATAGGTCTTCGACACGGGGATGTCTTTCAGTCCCGGGTAGTCGAGCTCTATGAAAAGGTTCTCCTTTTCGCGGCGCAGAACTTTTATCTTGTCTATATTTATCATGAACGAGCGGTGTGTGCGCACTACGCTTGTGTCGGCAAGCTGGTTGCTTGTCTCTTTGAGTGTTGTGCGTACAAGCTGCTTTTTCAGCTGCTCGTTCTTTAGGTACCATATTGAAATGTAGTTGTCGGCCGACTCAATGTAGAGCAGGTTCTCCTTTGCTACCGTCAACTGCAGTATGCCTCGGTCGTCGTGGAAAGAGATGAAGGATATTGCCTTGTTGCCCACGTTCTCTTCCATGATGGTGCGCAGCTTGGCATTCTTATCCTGATAGGATAGGTACATTATATATATAATGTAGGGGATGAACAGAATGAAGAATGTGTTGTTGAGTGCGTTCTTATATATTTCGAACGGGTCGCGCTCGGCTCCTCCGTAACTTGTTATCAGTGCAAGCCCTGTAAATGCTGCCGACAGCAACAGCAGTTCGATGACCACCCATATTGAGTACGAGAAGAATGTGATGTTCTGCGTAGGTTTTTTAGAGTAGTGGTACATAATCACACGGCTGATGGCGACAATGCTCATTCCCATTGTTACGAGTATTGTCGACCACAAGAGGTACTGTGTGGCTGTGAATTTACCTTTTGTCATCCACTCTTCGGAGCCGAAGGGCTTGAAGATGTTGATGAATATGATAGCGAATATCGACACAAAGAGAACCATTGCTGTCTGGTTCTGCTTCGTGAGCAGATATTTTGGTAATTTGCGGAATAGGGTAGATGTATATTCGGCCATTATTTTTTATGCTGATGTTTCGCTATATTTTTTGTTGCAAATATGGTGCCAGCGAGTGAGTGTGAATTTATTCACATTCGCAACGAGCGCAGCCCATGTTCGCAGTTTTTCATTTGCAAATATGGTGCCAGCGAGTGAGTGTGAATTTATTCGCATTCGCAACGAGCGCAGCCCATGTTCGCAAAGTTTACTTTGCAAAGATAATGTTTTTACTTGAAGTATTTGTATGAAAAAATCACAATAAATGACTTATTGTGATTTTTTCATAATTCAAATTTATATGTTCCCTCTAAGGGGAGTTTTTATTAGAAACGGAAGTCTACACCTACAGTTGCGTTGTGTGTCTTACGCTCGTAACGTGTCTGTGTGAGTGCGTTGTGGTCGGGAGCGTAGTTTGCGTAGCAGTAACCGAAGTTGATATCAACTTTCTCTGTGAGGCTGTACTTGCCACCTACACCTGTCATGAACGAGTCGTTTGTAAAGCCAAGGTCGCTTGTGTAGTTGTCGTTGATACCGAAGTTGCTGAACTGGATACCTGCGCTCACGAGGAACTTCTCTGTGAGTTTGTACTCTGCACCGAAGAGGTACTCAATAGTGTTGCGAGAGAGCTTCTTCATGTTGTCGCCGCCCATGAGAGACTCAACAGTTGCATCCTTGTCGAAGTAGTAGTTCCAACCTGCCATTACCTGAAGACGGTCGATAATCTGCCATGAACCTGCGAGTGAGAGCATAGCGGGAGCGTCGCTGCGGAGCTTGTTGCCATCGGCAAAGCCACCGAGGTAGCCACCGAGAGCCGAGCCTGCTGCTGCCTCGATTGTCTCTTTCATGCCAATCTGTGCCATAGCTTCGCCTGCTGCAACGTCACAAGCCTTTGTGTCGTTCTCAACAGTTGTCTTTGCACGGAACTCATATTTTGCAGCAAAGTTGAAGTTGCCAACCTTGTAGTCAACGCCTACGATGGGAGCGAAAGCTACACCGCTCTGGTCCATGTCGATGTTTACTGCCATTACCTCAACGCCTGTTGCAGCCATTGCGGGGATGTCAGCGAGGGCCTTGATTGTACCCATATAGTTGTTGCTGATATAGTTACCGCGGATACCTGCGTATGCAGAAAGGTTGTCGTTAATTTTGTAAGCAGCACCAAACTGCAAAGCGAACATATACTGTGTAGACTCGAACTGTGAAGCGCCTGAAATTGTCATGGGAACGGGTGCCATTGCGCCGAGACCTGCGCCGAGACCACCGATGAGGTTGTCGAAGAGAGGAAGACCATTGTTGAACTCAGCCTTACCACCACCGCCGGGCATTCCGAAGAAACCGCTGAATGTCCAGTCGCCTGTCTTGTAAGCTGCGAGGATTGTGGGCATGCAGGGTACATATACGTTACCTTCGTATTTTTTATTGTTTTGTTTCAAGTCGATGGCGTCGCGGTCCTGCCATATCATCTGCCAGTTAGCCGAGAGGTGGAAGCCATCCTGAAGGAATGCTGTACCTGCGGGGTTGAAGTAAACGCCATCAATGCCCAAAGTAGCGAAGCGGGCAGGGTTGCGAACAAATGCCGAGTGCTGGTTAGTGTTTGTTGTAAGGCCGCCTGCGAATGATGTAAGAGCAAAGGCTGCCATGATGATTGTCGTGAATAATTTTTTCATTTTTCTAAGTTTAAATTATTACATTTTCTTAAAGACTGCACAAAGGTATGTTGTTTGTGCATTGCAACCATAGAAAATGTTCTTTTTAACACTTAAAATGCAGAAAAAGACTTGTGTATAGTGTTAAAATACCTTGCATTTGCTCAATTTAAGCAGAAAACAGGGATTTTGCTCTTTGTGCGGATATTCTCTTTCTCCTTATATATAATATATAGGTTGGTGGTCTTTTGGGGGCTGTCAGTTGTCGCGCAGCAAGGGTGGCGAGTGAAAGAGTGCGCCTCTCGCGTGTTTTTTTGTTGGTGCAAGGATAAATAAAAAACTCAAGCCTGAAAGACTTGAGTTTTTGTGATCCCGACAGGATTCAAACCTGTAACCTTCTGATCCGTAGTCAGATGCTCTATTCAGTTGAGCTACGAGACCCCTTAAATTTATTTTTGCAATCGAAAGAGCTTTTGTCGAAAAAACGCGGCCTTTGTGATCCCGACAGGATTCAAACCTGTAACCTTCTGATCCGTAGTCAGATGCTCTATTCAGTTGAGCTACGAGACCGTTTTTTCGTTTGCGTTGCAAAGGTACGTCATTTTTTTTACCTGACAAAGAATTTCGCCGATTTTTTAATGAAAATATTTAATTTTTCATTTTTGCAGCCTCGCACTATTCGATGAATCGTTCGTTGAACATGAACCAACCTAATGTTAATCCGACTTTTACGCTCTTGGGGTGCGAAGTGTAGTAGTCGGCCCAAGCGGCGAGCGTGAGTGCCGAAAATTTGCATGCGAGCGTAAGTTCTCCTATGTATTCAGTGTCGCGCAGCGGCTTTGCATAGTATGAGCCGCCGTCGGGCTCTTCCTTGATGGTCCTGTAGGGGAAGAATCCGTAGACCTCGGCGCGCAGCTGCAGAATGTCGTTCAGCTTGTAGACGGGCATTAATCCCAATGCTCCATATTGGTAGGCTCTGTAGGCGGGGTTGTAGTTGAAGAGGCTGTTCATCGTGGGGGTGAAGGCTCCCGCCTGCATCATTGATGCCTGATACGTTTCACTCAGTCCTCGGGTAGAGTAGTAGCCTTTTATATATGTTCCCAGCGATAGCCTTTTCGTAACATTGTAGTAGCCTATGCGTGTGTAGCTCATCTGCAACCACGATTGGCTGTGTTTCTTTGGCCCTCCTCCCGCATGGCTGTAGAATTTCTCTTGTCCGGTGAACACCTGCGCCACAAGCGACTCGTAGAGGCCGTTTGTGGGGTAGGCTTTTGTGTCGAGGGTGTTTCCTTCGAATTTTATCAGTCCTCCGAACAGTTTCAGCTTGTTCCTGTCCTGGCTGGGCATTTCAAGGTCGATGTTGTTCGAGGGTATATATTCGTCCTTGATGTCGGCTACTCCAATGCCGAACTCCGCCTTCTGACGCATGAGGAACGGCAGCGAGATTTTCAGTTTCGCGTAGCTCTCGCGCTCTCTGTTGAGCACAATGTTATTCTCCTCGGCGAACATATAGTATTTGTTGTAGTAGTTGATGAGCGAGTGAGAGAATGTCAAGCGCATGGACGCGGGCACTCCCATGCTGAAGTCCTGTCGGCCGCTCAACTGTATGTTGTTGTAGGCATTGCCCACCTGTCCGTCGAGAATAAATTCCTTAATCTGATATTTGAGGCTGCGGTAGTTTGCGCCGAAGAATATCTGGTTCGAGATTCCGGTAGAGATTGCTCCGCCCACGCGCAGCGACAGCGGCTCGCGCATTTCAACGTCAAGATGCAGGGTGTAGGTGCTGTCCTTTTCGTTGTATGTTGCGTGGGGCACCATTGAGGCGATGACGTTGCCCGTCAGCAGTCTGAAATATGCTTTTTTGCAGTCGTTGAGCGAGAAAATCTCGTCCTCTTCGTTGTGGAATTCTCTTAGAATATATTTCTGCTTCTCCTCGGGGATGCCTGTGATTTTTATGCGCTTGAAGCGCATTTCGGGCATTCTGCTCTTGAACTTCTCGCGCTTTTTCCTGAGGTCGGTTGCGTGTGTGCGGCGCGATACATTCTGCTTGATGCTGTCCATCATTTCGTTGGTCTTCATATAGCCAAGCTCCGAGAGCTTCTGCAGCTTGTCGAACTCTAGCAACGAAATTTCGTCGAGCTTCATGTTTACGACAATTCCGCTCGAGTCGGGTATCGAGTAGTTGCTCTTGTCCATAATAAGGTTTTCAAGCTGGCTCATGATGTCCGTCTCTTTTGGGATGGGCGGGTTTTTGCTCACTACGCTGCCGATGATAAAGTCGGGGTTGAAGTCGCGCTGCATGACGTCGGCGGGGAAATTGTTGTATATTCCTCCGTCGTAGACAAGCACGCTATCCTTTTTTATGGGCTTGAAGACAAAGGGGAAGGTCATTGAGGCGCGCACCGCGTCGCTCAGGTCGCCGTCGGAGTAGATAACCTGTTTCTTGTTGTAGACATCCGAGGCCACGCATCTGAATGGCACCATCAGGCTGTCGAAATTGCTTTTGCAGGCGGCGTTTCCGGCTGCGAACATTTCTAGGAAGCCCAGATTCATCTGTGTAGGGTCGATGAGGTTGGGGGTGGGGATGACCACGCGCAGCGAGTCGCGTGTCTCTATTCTGAGGCTGAGAATGTCGGGGTGCTCCTCGTTGCGTCTGAAGTAGAAGATGTCGTCCTTGCTCATCTTGCCGCTGTACCAGCGCTTGAACTTGTCCGAGGCGATAATCTCTTCCATCTCTTCGGGGGTGTAGCCCATTGCGTATAGCGAGGCGATGATTGCTCCCATGGATGTTCCCGCCACATAGTCGATGGGGATATTGTTCTCCTCGAGTGCTTTTATTACTCCTATATGAGCAAGGCCGCGTGCTCCGCCGCCGCTCATGACAAGGCCCACCTTCTGCGCCATTGCATTGGTGGAAAGTGTCAGTATAAGGATAATAAAAAGCAGAATCTTTTTCATCGCTATTTTGAAAGTTTTTTTACAAACGAGTGCAACGCAAGTTTGCTTGCAGATGCCCGCTCGCGTGCAGCCTATTTTCGCAAACTTTAGTTTGCAAACTTACGAAAAAAAAGTATTCTTTGGCCCTTTTGAATATTAAATATGCCTAATATCTTTAAATAAAAGGTATCAGGCATATAATATGTTGTAAAAATTTATAACGATGGAATCTCTTCGTCGGATGTTTCGTCCAGTCTGTCCTCCCACAGATAGTATTTTGTCTCTTTCACAATGAGGCCTGTGAGCATTATCAGCGAGAAAAGGTTGGGCAGCGCCATGAATATTGCAGCCGTCGAGCCGATGTTCCACACAAGTTCCAGAGGCATGATGGCTCCGATGAATGTCGAGAGCACCCAGCAGGTGCGGAAAATGTGTATCGCGCGGCGTTTCCTGTGGCCGATGAGGTATTCTACAGCTCTCTCGCCGTAGTAGGTCCAGCCCAGAGTGGTGCTGAATGCAAATGTGAACATTGCCACTGTGAGCAGATGGTGGCCGACGACGGGAATCTGTCTGAATGCATCCTGCATGATGAGGCCGCTCGACTCGTCGTTGCTGCTTATGCCCAGTGCAAGCATTGCGCTGACGGTGACGATTCCTGTGATTGTACACACTACAAGCGTGTCCCAGAAGGTGGATGTTGATGATACAAGCGCCTGACGCACGGGGTTGCGTGTCTTTGCGGCAGCGGCAATGATAGGTGCCGAGCCCATTCCCGACTCGTTCGAGAGGAGTCCGCGGCTGACGCCATATTGCAGCGACACCATCAATCCTCCCACTGCTCCGCCGCCGATAGCCTGTGGCTCGAATGCAGATTTAAAAATGAGAATGATTGCCTCGCCAATGTATTCGAAATTGATGCACAGCAGCACCAGACAGCCGACAACGTAGATGAATGCCATCAGCGGAACGAGCTTGCCGCATACGGTGGCAATACCCTTGAGTCCGAAGAAAATAACGGCTCCAACAAGCGCAGTGAGTACACCTGCCGTCAGATAGGGGTCGATGTTGTACGAGTTTTTCAGTGTCTCGGAGATTGCGTTGCCCTGTATGAAGTTACCGCCGCTGAAGCTCATAATAAGCGTGAAGATACAGAAGATGCTCGCGAGCACAGGCTTGTTCAGTCCGCGCTGCAGCACATACATAGGGCCTCCGGCGATTTTTCCGTTGCGGCGCTTCACGCGGTATTTTATTGCAAGGAGTCCTTCGGAATATTTTGTGGCCATTCCCAGGAAGCCTGTCACCCAGCACCACAGCACTGCTCCGGGGCCGCCCAACAGCACTGCCGTTGCAACGCCCACGATGTTACCTGTGCCGATGGCTCCCGCAAGCGATGTTGCGAGCGCTGCAAACTGGCTCACTTCGCCGTCCGAGCCTTTGTCCTTGGTCACCGACAACTTTATTGCTTTAAAAAGATGCTTCTGCGGGAAACGCAATCTGAAGGTGAGGTAGAGGTGCGTGCCCAAAAGTATTGTAAGCATGGGCCAGCCCCAAAGTACATTGTTAATCTCCTGCACCCATGTGTTCAGGTTGTCGAACGTGCTCTCTATTCCTAATCTTATAATCTGAAAAATATCCACAGTCTGTCAGTTTTTTATCTGTTTGGTGTTTTTTGTCCGAAAAATGGCGGATTTTCTAAAGAGGTTGCAAAATTAGGGATAATTCCATTTTTGTGCAAGCGTAATTATTTAATAATGTGTGTTTTTTCTTAAAAGTTGCTCATTCTGAAAAATGTATCGGCTTTTTTTGTACCTTTGCCTTTCGTAAATAAATAATACTTTTTGGGGAATTGAATTATAGAGCAATGTCAGCAATCAATAGGATATTTCTTTTTCTTTTGTTGGGAATTATTACTTCGTGCCGCAGTTTCGTGCCGCTCGAACGTGCCGATTATATGCGTTCCGATTCGGCTCTTGCAGCCTATCTTAAAAGTGAGAATATAGAGGTTACCGACAAGAATAGTGTGGAATTCCTGAATGGCGGACAAGAGAAATTCCCCCGTCTTTTCGAGGATGTGCGCAACGCAAAGAGCCACATTCATCTTGAATATTTCAATTTCAGAAACGATTCGCTGAACGAGATTCTTATCTCTCTGCTTGCCCAAAAGGCTGCCGAGGGGGTAGAGGTGCGCGCCCTGTTCGATGCATTCGGAAACTCCTCGAACAACCGTCCGCTGAAGAAACGCCATCTGCAGGAAATACGCTCCAAAGGAATAGAGATTGTAAAGTTCGACCCTATGCGTTTCCCGTGGCTCGACTATGCTTTTGCGCGCGACCACCGCAAGATTGTGGTCATCGACGGAAAGGTGGGCTACACAGGCGGAATAAATGTTGCCGACTATTATGTTGACGGCCTCGAAGGCATTGGCAAATGGCGCGACATGCACGCGAGAGTCGAGGGCGAGAGTGTGGCGAAACTGCAGGATATTTTCCTTGCAATGTGGAACGGCGAGACAGGGCAGAGCATAGGCGGCGAGAAATATTACCCCGAGGGCGCTGTTGCCGGCAATGTGGATATTGCCGTTGTCGACCGTTGGCCGGGAAAAAATCCCAAGCAGATGCGTCGCGTGTACGCAAATGCCATAAATGTAGCAAAAGACAGCGTGCAGCTTATAAACCCCTACTTTGTGCCCACGCCCGTCATACGCAAGGCGTTGAAAAAGGCCATTGCCGACGGAGTGAAGGTAGAGATTATGATCTCCGAAAAGTCGGATATTCCTTTCACACCCGACGGCGCCTACCACGTAGGTTACAAGCTTGCGAAGCTGGGAGCGGATGTCTATCTGTACAGCGGGGGCTTCAACCACTCGAAGATTATGAGCATCGACGGGAAATTCTGCACCGTGGGCTCGACCAACCTCAACAGCCGCAGCCTTTTCTACGACTACGAGGAGAATCTTTTTATCTTCGATGAGGCTGCAACGAAGGAACTGCTGAAGCACTACAATGCCGACAAACGCGAGAGCTACAAGCTGACGCGTGAGGTGTGGAAGAAGCGCTCGGCGTGGAGAAAATTCAACGGTTGGCTGGCAAACTTATTGACACCCTTTATCTGATGTCTTTTTGTCCAGCGTCTCGATGATTGCTGCTACTGCGCAGTCGCCGGTGACGTTTGTGGCGGTGCCGAAACTATCCATGGCAATGTAGAGAGCTATCATCAGGCCCAATGCCGTCTGGTCGAATCCAAGCATCGTTTCGAGAATTCCCAAAGATGCCATGATTGCTCCGCCGGGAACACCCGGGGCTGCTACCATTGTTATTCCCAGCATACAGATGAATCCCGCCATCGTCATGGCATCGTATTGCATGTTCCCGAGCATCATTATCGCAAGGGCACAAGCAACAATCTTCAGTGTGCTGCCCGACAGATGGATGGTGGCGCATAGTGGAATTACAAAGTCGGCAATATCTTCGCGCACCCCGTTCTTCTTTGTCTGTGCAAGGGTTACGGGAATTGTTGCCGCCGACGACTGTGTGCCCAATGCCGTGAAGTAGGCTACCATCATTGTGCGCAGCATCTTCAGCGGATTCTTCTTCGACACTGCTCCGGCGATGCTATATTGTATAAGCAGTATGATGACCGTGATTGCAAAGATTACCACTATTATTTTAACGAATACCGCGAAGATTCCCGCAATCTGTCCACTCTGCGTCATCGAGAGGAAAATTCCGAAAATGTATATTGGCAGAAAGGGCACGATAATCTTCTCTATCGACATTACTATTATGGACTTAAAGTCGTCCATCGCACTGCGCAGCGCCGTACCTTTGATAGCTGTCATTCCCACGCCCAGCAGGAAGGCTGCAATAAGCGCGCTCATCACTCCGAAGAGCGGCGGCATTTCTATCGTAAAATAGGGCGCGATGGTGTTTGCGCTCTCCTCGATGGCGTTGAGCGACTCGCCGCCAATGAGTGAGGGGTAAATTTGCTCGCACACGAAAAATGTAAAAAAGCCCGAGAAGAGTGTGAACAGATAGGCAACGGCAGCCGTGGCCGCAAGCAGTCGTCCGGCATTCTTGCCGACATCGGCGATTCCCGGGGCGATGAGTCCCAATATCAACAGAGGAATTATGAAACTCAGCAGATTGGAGAATATTCCGTTGATGGTGGCGAATATTCTCGACAACCATTCGGGGAACATCATTCCGCAGACTACTCCCAGAATGATGGCTGCTATTATCTGCGCAAGCAGTGGTATTTTCTTTATTTTCATGGTATTGCGTGGTTGTTATTTTGCGGGAGCGATGCGTGTTTTTCCGCTACCGATTTTTCCTTTGGGGGTGATGGTTGCCGCGTCACACTTTATAATGTGGCAGCGTCCGTTGTTGTAGAATTCGGCCTTTGCTGTTCCCGAAGCATCGGTGCGCAACAACGGGTTCCAGTAGAGAGTGCGGCGGTAGTCAGTCTCGCCGGGCAGGGGAGCGTTGCTGTATTCGGGCGAATAGAACTCTTTTATAGTAGAGAATCCCTCGACGTATGTAGAGCGATGGCCTTTTGCCTTGTAAGGCACTGCTGCTCTCTTGCGCGGATAGACAAGCATCATATAGCGTCTGTCAGCATCGTTTGCCGACAACAAGGGTGTTGCTTCGTCCATGTTCTTGTGAGAAATGCGCAGGTGGGTGTGTGCAAAGGGGTTGTTGAAGAAAAGGATATATTCAATGTCGTCAAGGTCCAAAAGTGCCATATTGTCATTGTGCATCTTTGGAATTGTAGAACCCCACACACTGCCATCGGTACGCATGGGTATAATGGTTACCTCTAAGTTTTTGTAGTAGAGCCTGTCGGGGTCTGTCATTTCATACGCGTCAGATGCTACGTTGCTGAAGAATTTAGGCGCCTTTTGGGGGAAGTATCCTGCGATATTGCCCATGAGTTCTCCTTGGTCGAGGAACTTCTCGGCCTCTTCGCGTATATAATATACTTCGCAGTCGAGAAGGTCTTTCTCCTCTTTTACAGTCACTCCGGGCAACACAAGGAAATCCTGTACCTGTGTGGCCTTGTCTATGGCTGCAGTGGTGGTAGCGTAATATACTATGGGCTTGGGGGTGTTTGTCTCCCACTGCGAGAATACACGCACATGCTCCATGGGGGCTCTGTTTATCTTAATGCGGGCATCCTTGTTTAGTTTCTCATTCTCTTTTGACAGGGATAGTGTGAGGAACCAATCGTCGTAGAAGTCTGCCAATTTGAAGTTGAATTCTCCTTTTTCGTTGGTTGTTACATTCTGGTTCTGAACAAGCGTGCCATCGGGCGATGTTGCTCGCATGAATACCTGAATATCTTTCATGGGCTTGTTGTGCGAGAGTGCAAGCACTTCGCCGTCGACGCTGATTCCGTCCTCGAGGTAGTTTGTTATTTTGAAAGGCTTCAGGCCTGCCATTGTCTTCCACTCGTATCTTCTCCAGCCCTGTACCATCATCAGCAGGTCGAGTGCCTTGTTGCGCTCCTCGTCGTCGCTCTCGAAGTAGTAGCCGGGGTTGGCAATGTAGCCTTTGAGGTCGCTCGACAGCAGAAGGTCGGTGCAGATGTTGTCTGTGTAGTGTCCGCCGTTGTCAATGTCGCCGTCGCGCACTGCAAGGCTCATGAATGTCTCGACGGGGCTTCCGGCATTGTCGGTAACTTTTGCCTCTATCTTTATCTTTTCGAAGGGCTTGTAGCTCTCTTTGTCGCTGTTTATGGCAATCTTTACATTGTCGGGCATGTTTCCGTTGCGCACGAAGAGCATACGCTCGGCGAGAATCTCGCCCTTCTCGGTGAACAGTGTAATCTGCTGCACTCCGGGCAACAGCTTCTCTTTGCCGATGCTGAATGTTGCCTTGTCGTTGTTCCATCTTAAAGTGTCGAAATAGGCAAGATTGCCGCGACACATTAATGTGGCACCGATGGTCTTGGGCGATACTTTGCTGCGGCTGATGCTGACGCGTATGCTGTCCTTCTTGCTGTTGTCCACCTGCATTGCGTAGCCGCTCTTCTCGGACTTGGGCAGCTTGAACTTATGGCTCTTGCCATCGTAGGTAACGTTCACCTCTCTGTCGCTGCCTTCTGTCGGGGTGTAGATAAAAGAGCCCATGCCCTCGTGCTCGATGGCAACGCTCTTTCCGTCGATGCTCAGTGCATCGGTTATTTTTGCGGGGAGTCCGTAGGCATCGGTAGCCTTGAATGCCACGCGCGAGGAAATGCCGTCGACGAGCGCTCCGCCCTCGGGGTAGAATTCAATGTTAAGGCCGTCGCCCATCTTGCTCTTTTTACGTGTCTCGGTGCTGCGTGTGGTCTTTGTGGTGGTAAACTGCATCTGTGAATAGTCGCCGTCGATGTCGGGAGCATCGTAAATGGGGAACACTCGCGAGAAGTATGCACCTTCGCCGAAATTCTGCATTTCGCGGGTGTAAGCGCGCACCTCATAGAAGCCCGAGCGCAGGGCATTTATTACATTTACCTTGTTGCTGAATCCCTCGGAGAATGTCTCGCTGCGGCCGATAAGGTGCAGACAGCCGTAGCAACGTCCCGCTACGAGCTTCAGCTTGTTGGTGGCGATAATGTCGCCGTCGGGTGTCAGCAGTTCCACGTAGAGCACGCGGCTCTTGGCGATGGGTAGCAGTGTGCCTGCGTCCACCACATAGGCGCTGAACCATATTGTCTCGCCCAGATAGTATGCTTCGTTGTCGAAGTGCAGGAACACCTTCTCCTGCGGGCAACTGTTGTTGAATTGCACTATGTGCGTGGCAAAGGCCTTCAAACGTGAGAATGTATCATCCTGTGCCTCGGCGGGGGCTGCGGCTGCCACGAGCAGTATGGATGCTATTGCCGATAAAAGTTTCTTCCTGTTCATAGTGTAGTACTTTTGTGTGTATAATGTATGATAGTATAGGGCTTTTTGTCGCCAGTTTCTCCTTATACTACAAAAATAGATAATTCCAACGTCATTTGTCGACGGTCGACGTTTAAATATTGTTAATTAAAAATATTTTCTCATAATGGTTGCTAATATTTGCAATTTTGTTAGGAAGATGTTTCTTTTTTTGTAAATTTGCCACAGAAGATACTTTTTTCTATGAAATATGTTGCCTTGCCTAACGACGTACAACATAGATTGCCTTTCTATCTGGCAATGGAGGAGTACGTGGCTCGTCACCTTGCGGCAGACGACTATTTCTTTATGTGGCAGGTTGAGCCTACGGTTATCTTCGGTCGCAATCAGCTTATAGACACCGAGGTCGATGTTGAGTATTGCCGCGCAAACTCCATACAGACGTATCGTCGCAAGAGCGGTGGCGGCTGTGTCTACGCCGACCGCGACAATCTGATGCTCTCGTACGTGACGCCTGCCAGCAACGTCAATCTCACATTCAACCGATACATGCTTATGGTCGAGCATCTTTTGCAGAAGCTCGGCATCGATGCCAAGACCACCGGACGCAACGACATTCTCGTCGAAGGCAAAAAAGTGTCGGGCAACGCCTTCTATCATCTTCCCGGACGCAGCATAGTGCATGGAACAATGCTCTACGACACCGACCTCGAAAAGATGGTGCGCTCGACCACTCCCTCCGACGCGAAACTCAAGAGCAAAGGGGTAGAATCTGTGCGTCAGCATGTTACCACTCTCAATAAATATCTTGACATCACCATCGACGAGTTCAAGAACTTCGTGCGCGCCAATCTGTGCGACGGCGAGGTTGTGCTTGACGACTGCGCGGTAGAGGCAATAAAAGAGATAGAGCAGGGCTATCTTACCGACGAGTTTATCTATGGCCGCAACCCAGCATACACCTCTGTCGTGAAAAAGAGAATAGAGGGCGTGGGCGAGTTCGAGGCACGCATGGAGCTGCGCGACGGAGTGCTGCGCAAGATTAACCTCGCGGGCGACTTTTTCCTTGTTGGCGACCTCGACGGCTCGCTGCTCGCTCCGCTGTCGGGTGTCAGCTTCACCCCCGAAGCGGTGGCCGAAAGGCTCGCAGATATCGAGGTTGGGAACATTATAATGAATTTATCTAAACAACAATTTATAAACTTCTTATTCGAGTAATATATGGAAAACAAGAGAACCTGTCTGTATGACAAACATGTGGCTTTGGGCGCACTCATCAGTCCGTTCGGCGGTTTTGACATGCCGATACAGTATACAAACATTGTCGAGGAGCATAATGCGGTTCGTAAGGCCTGCGGCATCTTCGATGTTTCGCACATGGGAGAGGTGCTTGTTACCGGCCCCGAGAGCGAGAAGTTTGTAAACTACATATTCACAAACGACATTACCGATGCCCCCGACGGCAAAATATACTACGGAATGATGCTGCACCCCACAGGCGGCGTTGTTGACGACCTTCTTGTCTACAAGATGGGCGACAAGCGATTCTTCCTTGTGATCAATGCAGCCAACATCGACAAAGACGTTGCGTGGATAATGCAGCACGCTGCCGATTTTGACGTTACCGTCGAGCATCAGAGTGACAAATATGGCGAGGTCGCCGTTCAGGGCCCCAAGACCGAAGAGATTGTCGAGCGCATTCTGGGAATCCCCTGCAGCGAAATGCAGTTCTACACCTGCAAAGAGATTGAGTATGCGGGCGAGACTATCATCATCAGCCGCACAGGCTACACAGGCGAGGATGGCTTCGAACTTTACGGCTCGCACGAGTTTACCAATGCTGTGTGGGACAAGCTGGTGGGCAGCGGCGAGGTTCTTCCCTGTGGCCTCGGTTGTCGCGACACACTGCGTTTCGAGGTTGGTCTTCCTCTCTACGGCGACGAACTTACCGACGAGATTACCCCTCTCGAGGCGGGTCTCGGAATTTTCGTGAAACTCGAGAAAGAGAATTTCATAGGCAAGGATGCTCTTGCTGCGCAGAAGGCCGAGGGTCTCAAACGCAAGATTGTGGGCATTGAGCTTGCCGACAAGGCTATTCCCCGTCACGGCTACGACGTAGAGGCTGACGGCAAGGTCATCGGTACCGTCACCACCGGTTACAATTCAATCTCCACAGGAAAGAGCGTCTGCATGGCACTTATCGACGCCGAATATTCTAAATTGGGCACCGAGGTTGCCGTGCGCATACGCAAAAAAGTGTTCCCCGGCACAGTAACCAAAAAACGTTTCTACGACAAGAACTATAAAAAATAAAATTCCTATATTATTAAACTTTAAACATTTATACTATGAGCAAGATTATAGACGGACTCTTCTATGCTGAGTCACACGAGTATGTAAAGATTGAAGGCGAATACGGTTACGTAGGTATCACCGACTATGCACAGCACGAGCTTGGCAACGTTGTTTACGTGGACATGCCCGAGGTTGACGACGAGGTTACAGCAGGCGAGGACTTCGGCGCAGTAGAGAGCGTGAAGGCTGCCAGCGACCTTATCTCTCCCGTCAGCGGCGTTGTTGTAGAGGTGAACGAGGCTCTCAACGACAGCCCCGAGCTTGTAAACGCCGACCCCTATGAAAATTGGATTATAAAGGTGCAGCTTTCCGACGCTTCAGAGACCGAGAATCTCATGGACGCTGCTGCATATAAAGAGTTTATCAAAGAATAAAAGCAAAAGAGATGAAATATTTTCCCCACACTCAACAAGATATTGAGCAGATGTTGCAGGTTGCGGGATTAAAGTCATTGGACGACCTTTTTGCCGAAATTCCTGCCGAACTGCAGTTCAACCGCGAATTTGCATTGCCCGAGGCAATGTCCGAGGTTGAGGTGCGCCGCTTCTTCGAGGCTCTGGGCAAAAAGAACAGCAATCTCATCTGCTTTGCGGGTGCAGGCGTCGAGGACCACTATGCTCCCTCGATAATCAACCCCATAATCTCGCGCGGCGAGTTTCTGACAGCCTACACCCCCTACCAGCCTGAAATTTCGCAGGGTACGTTGCAGTATATTTTCGAGTATCAGTCGATGATTACCCAGCTGACGGGAATGGACGTTACGAATGCCTCTATGTACGATGGCTGCACAGCCACAGCCGAGGCAATGATGATGTGCGTGGCGGCTGCCAAGAAACGCAACAAAGTTCTTCTTTCGTCCACTGTTAATCCCAAGATAAAGAGGGTGGTAGAGACCTACGCCAAATTCAACGGCATTGTAGTCGATGTTATCAGCGAGAAGGATGGCGTCACCGACCTGCAAGAACTTACAGAAAAGTTGCAGGCGGGCGATGTTGCAGGAGTAATCCTCGCGCAGCCCAACTTCTACGGAATCGTCGAGGACTACACAGGCGTTGCCGATGCGTGCCACGCAAACAAGGCCCTGATGGTGATGAATGCCAACCCCTCGACACTCGCGGTGCTGAAGACACCAGGCGAGTGGGGTGCCGACATTGCCTGCGGCGACGGACAGTCGTTGGGAATCCCCATGTCCTACGGAGGCCCCTACGTTGGTTATCTTGCTTGCAGCAATGCTCTTGTGCGCAAGCTCCCCGGACGCATCGTGGGCTACACTAACGACGTCGACGGCAAGCGCGCTTTTGTGCTTACACTGCAGGCTCGCGAGCAGCATATTCGCCGCGAGAAGGCCAACAGTAACATCTGTTCCAACCAGTCGCTCATGGCTCTTTACGTGACAATCTATATGTCTCTCATGGGCGAAAAGGGACTGAAAGAGGTGAACGAACTTTCGTACAGCGGTGCCCACTATCTTGCCGAACAGCTTGTAGCGACAGGAAAGTGTACCATGGCATTCGACAAGCCCTTCCTCAACGAGTTTGCAGTAAAGACAAACGTCTGCGCGGCAAAGATACAGGCGGCTCTGCTCGAAAAGGGCATTCTCGGCGGCGTACGCATTGCCGATGACATGCTTCTCTTCTGCGTCACCGAACAGCGCACAAAGGCCCAGATTGATACACTTGTGGATGTAATTAAAAACATTTAAAGAGAGGAGGATTGACGTATGATTCGTAATTATGATAAATTGATATTTGAAATCTCGAAAGAGGGACGTACGGGATATTCTCTTCCAAAGAACGAACTGTCGCAATATTCGCTCGCGGCACTGCCGCAGGCGTTGCAGCGTTCGTCGGCCCCCGAACTCCCCGAGGTTACCGAGTTTGACGTTGTTCGTCACTACACTAACCTCTCGAACAAGAACTTCGGCGTCGATACGGGCTTTTATCCTCTGGGAAGCTGTACAATGAAGTACAACCCCCGCATAAACGAGGAAATTTGCTCGTTGCCATCGTTCACAGGACTGCACCCCGAACAGCCTGCAGAGTGTGCGCAGGGAGCCTTGGAGGTCTACTACAATCTTGCCGCTTCGCTTGCCGAAATCAGCGGTCTCTCGGCCTTTACACTCAATCCCTACGCAGGAGCTCACGGCGAGCTTACCGGACTTATGATTATGCGTTCCTACCATATTCAGCGTGGCGACCTCAAGCGCACAAAGGTGATTGTGCCCGACAGCGCTCACGGAACGAACCCCGCAAGTGCCGCAGTGTGCGGATTGCAGATTGTAGAGGTAAAATCCACAGCCAATGGTACAGTCGATGTTGAAGATCTTAAGCCTCTGCTCGACGACACAGTTGCGGGAATCATGATGACCAACCCCAACACCCTTGGAATTTTCGAGACAGAGATTCCCGAAATTTCGCACCTTGTGCACGAGTGCGGCGGATTGCTCTACTACGATGGAGCCAACCTCAACGCCCTTTTGGGTAAATGCCGCCCCGGAGACATGGGCTTCGACATTATGCACATTAATCTTCACAAGACTTTCTCGACACCTCATGGTGGCGGAGGCCCCGGCGACGGCCCTGTAGGCGTTCGCGCAGGTCTCGAAAATCTCCTGCCCAACCCGCAGGTGAAGAAAAATAGCGAGGGTAAATTCTACATTGACACCGACGATGCTTCGCTGGGCAGCGTATCTTCGTTCCTCGGCAACTTCGGCGTTGCGATGCGTGCATACACATACATCCTCACCCTCGGTCGCGAGAATGTGAAGATGGTAGGCCCGCTTGCAGTGCTCAACGCCAACTATGTGAAGGAGTCGCTGAAAAACGAATACTACCTTCCCATCGAGGGAGTGTGCAAGCACGAATTTGTGTTCGATGGCCTTGCCGACAAGTCTACAGGCGTTACTACACTCGACATTGCCAAGCGACTGCTCGACTACGGCTACCATGCTCCCACCATCTACTTCCCGTTGCTGTTCCATCAGAGTATAATGATAGAGCCTACGGAGACCGAGAGCAAAGAGACACTCGACGAGTTTATCGCAGTGATGAAACTCGTTGCAAAAGAGGCGATTGAGAATCCCGAAATTGTGAAGAGTGCTCCGCACACAACCCCCGTACGTCGTCTCGACGAAACGACGGCGGCGCGTTTCCCTAAGGTAACATACAAGCAGATGAAAGGATAAAAAACAACTGAAAGTTGTTAAAAACAGATGAAAGATGCGGGACGATTTTTGCAAAATTATCGTCCCGCACTTTTTGTTTATCGTTATTTTCGATAGGTGCTATCGGTAAATTCGATAAATACACGCTCGACAATCGGGAATTTCTCAGTAACTTTGCACCCGTTTAAGGGAAATTATTGAAATTATTATAAATTTAAAACCCATTAATCATGTTTAAAAATTTTGCAGGCTTCTCAGTTTTGGAGAAAATCCAGAAGGATAAGCAGGAAAAAAGAAAAAAACAGCTGCCTATGAAGCTGATTAAGATTCTTGTAATCGCAATCATCAGCATCGTTGTAGCAATGTTGCCTACCGAGACATTCGGCATCGAAGGTCTTACAGCTGTTCACCAGCGTATCATTTCACTGTTTGTATTTGCAGCTCTTATGTGGCTTACAGAGGCAATGCCCTCGTGGGTAACATCAATGATTGTTGTAACAATTATGTTGTTCACAGTCTCTACAAGTGCATTCAGCTTCTTGCGTCCCGAGGATCCTGCAGCTGCTGCCGGACTCGTTCCCTTCAAGAGCATCATGGCTTGTTTCGCAAACCCCACAATCATGCTCTTCATCGGTGGATTCGTGCTTGCTATCGGATTGACAAAGGTTAAGCTCGACGTTGCTCTTGCACGTTTCCTTCTTAAGCCTTTCGGTACACGTTCCGAGGTTGTATTGCTCGGCTTTATCCTCGTAACAGCTATCTTCTCGGCTTTCGTGAGCAACACAGCTACAGCAGCCATGATGTTGGCGTTCCTTACTCCCGTATTGCGTCAGTTGCCTGCTGATGGTAAAGGCCGCATCGCTCTTGCATTGGCAATTCCCATCGGTGCTAACCTCGGAGGTATGATGACTCCCATCGGTACACCTCCCAACATGATTGCACTCGACTATCTTTCATCTATCGGCATGGGTATCAGCTTCGTAGACTGGACAATCAAGATGACTCCCTTCGTATTGGTGCTCCTCGTACTTGCATGGTTGTTGCTCCGTTTCATGTTCCCCTTCAAACAGAAGAACATCGAGATTAAGATCGAGGGTGACATTGTTTGGGACTTCAAGACTTGGTCGGTAGTTGCAGCTTTTGCTGTTACAATCTTCATGTGGATGTTCGGTACAGACCTCTGGGGCGTTGATACTAACGTTGTTGCTATGTTGCCCATCGCAATCTTCTGCGCAACAGGTATCCTTACACGTCGCGACCTCGAGGAGATTAACTGGAGCGTACTGTGGATGGTAGCCGGTGGTTTTGCACTCGGTGTTGCCCTCAACTACAAGGGCGCAGGTGCCGAGAGCTTGAGCAACCTCATCGTAAGCTCAGTTCCCTTCGGTAACTTCTCACCCATCGCTGTGATGATTCTTGCAGGTCTCATCTGCTTCGGATTCTCTAACTTCATTTCTCACTCTGCTGCAACATCATTGCTCGTTCCCGTGCTCGGCGTTGTTGCTGTGGGTATGTCTGACGCTCTTACTGCAGTTGGTGGTGCACAGGCTATGCTCGTGGGTATCGCAATCGCATCTTCAGTATCAATGATTCTCCCCATCAGTACTCCTCCCAATGCTATCGCTCACTCAACAGGTTTCATCGAGCAGAAGGATATGATGAAGGTGGGTATCATCATCGGTGTTCTTGGTATCATCCTCGGATACGCAATGTTGATTTTCATCGGTTTCTAATTCCCGATTAATATAATTTTACGCAATGGGCGCTGCATATATGCGGTGCCCATTGTTTTATATATAATAATGTGTGTGCTGAATAAATATGAGTTTTTCCGAAATTAAAGATGAATTTATGCAGATTTTTGTATAAAAGATTGTTTTTTGAGGAAAATTCGCTATCTTCGCAAAAAGAGGATTTTTATATATGGAATTGAGACAGTTGAAATATTTTGTGATGAGCGCCGAATACCTTAATTTCTCCGAGGCGGCCAAGCATCTTTTCATCACTCAGAGCACTTTGTCGCAGCAGATAAAGCAGCTTGAGTATGAGCTTGGCTTTTCTCTTTTTCTGCGCAACAGCCGTCACATTATTCTCACCGAGGCGGGCGAGGAGTTTCTGCCGTTTGCTCAAAAGACCATCAGGGACGCCGAGGATGGCGTGCAGCGCCTCTACGACCTTCAGCATGTGAAGGCGGGCACGCTGCGCGTGGGTGTCACCTATAGCTTGAGCTCGGTGCTCACCGAAGGACTGTTACGTTTCATGAAAGAGTATCCGGGCGTGAAGCTCGAAATTTGTTACGAGACGGTGAATAGCCTGCTCGAACTTCTGAAAGCCCGCAAACTCGATTTTATCCTCTCCTACAAGCCTGTGGACGAAATGCCCGAGATTGACACAATCACGCTTTTCGAGAACAGCCTCTCGGCAGTTGTGAGCAGCAGTCACCCTCTTGCCCAGGAGAAGAAGCTGACGCTGAGCGACCTTGGCAGATATCCGCTGGTGTTGCCGTCGCGCGAGCTTCAGGCGCGCATGATGCTCGAAAGACTGATGCAGGGCAAGAACTTCAGCCTTGCGTCGCAGGTAGAGCTCAACGAGACGAACATCCTGCTGCAGATGGTCTCCACGGGAAACTACGTTACCGTGCTTTCGGCCTCGGCGGTGTTCGGCAACAGGCGTTTCAAGGCTGTAATTTTGGACGAACCTAATAACCTTATGGTTGCTTCGGTGCTGTCGCTGAAAGATGTCTATCAGAAGGCGTCAGCCAAGGAGTTTATAAATATATTGCTCGACACCGATGCGGTGAAACGCAGGGCGATAAACTGTTTCGATTAGCGTTGCCTTTTCTGCAACCAATCGGGCTTTGTGAGAGAAAATTTGTGTTGGACCTTTAAAAACGATGATTATGATCTGGTTGGCTATTCTTATTATTCTGGCGATAGGGTTTGTGCTTTTGTGTGCGGACAAGATGCGTAAAATTTCACGCAAGGAACGCGAACGCCGTAATATAATAGACGAAATGGAACTGCACGAATTGCTCGAACACTATAGAGATTTTGACGAATATGACGATTAGCCGTTTCTCTCGGCCTTGATGTATGCAATATAGTTGTTGCTCTTGCCGGCGGGCACGAGCGGCACGAATCCTGTGACCAATTTACCGTTTACTATTCTCTTGGGATTCTCCTTTTCCATTCTTGCGAGGAAACTCTGCAGCTCTTCGGCGGCAGGGTAGTAGTCTATCGAAAAGATGGCGCGCGACCCTTCGGCGAGGAATCTCTTGGCAAGGATTGTCGAGAGCACTCCCATGTTCATGCGCATATTGACCTCTACGCAGGGGTGCAGTGCATTTGTGCCGTCGGCGGTGCGGCAGATAATCATGTCCACTCCTATGTAACCTTTGTATTTGCGACCGTAGGTGGCCGCGAGCTTTTCGCGCAGCAGGGTGTCGGTAGCGTCAAGCTCGTTCAGGCTGATGAATTGCGAGAGTGTATCGCGGTGCATATCCTCCGATTGCAGAATATTTCCCTGGTAGGCGCCTTTGGTGTTTGTACTGAACAGCGAGTAGCCCACGAAAGAGAGGCAGCCCTCGCCGTCGCAGTAATATTCAATGGCAAAATCCTGCACCTTTTCGTAGATGGGGGTGGCAACCACAAAGCCCTGCTCGGCTATTACCCGTCGACACCAGCCGTCGCTCTTGTCGTCGTATTTTCCCCAGCACCATAATAGTCCCTTCCCGCTGCCCGACCACGGGGCCTTGAAGATGCAGCGTGGGTGCCTATCAGCATATTCGCGGCACTCTTCAATGTTGTCGATGATCTTGGCTGTGAATCCCGCCGAGGGGCTCATGCTGCGCAGAATTTCCGTGTCTTTGTCGCGTCCCGAAAGCTCTCTGTACAAGGCAAGCTCATGTGGCGAGGGCAGCAGCGACTCGTCGACGCCTCTGCCGAGCAACTGTCGGCGCAAGGCGACGTTCCACCCCCACGGGGTAATCTCTATATTCTCGTCGCAGGGTAGTTGCGAGGTATCTTTTATACATTCAGCCTCGACGCCGAAGAGGCTCTTCGCCTCGGCGAGAAATTCTCCATTCTTGCGCGACGAAGGCGTAAAGATGCAACTGCCCGCCTCGGAGTACCACAGAGGTAGCAGTTCAAGCTCTTGTGTCATTTGCCTTACTCTTGCCGGGGGCATATAGTTCTCTCTGTTGTTGGCAAGCGCAAGGTCGGTGTCGGGGTTGAAAATGTACAGTTTCATTCTGCAGCGCTATTTGCAGATGTAGTCGAGGTATTTTTCTATTGCCGCGCAGCAGACGGGGCAGAAATTGTAAAGCTGATTCATCATACATTTGGGCCAGGGGCGATAGATGCCCTTTTCAAGATAGCCGCCGCCTTCGTATGCTCCCACGGGCCACTCTGTGTCGGGCAGGGCAAGCAGCGAATCGTTCACGATGGTAGGCACGGGGGTGCCTTCCTTTATCATCTTCTCCCATTTGCCGTTGAAGTTCACGAAGGTGGTGAGGTTGGCCTCCCAGGGCTCTTTGCCGGCAGGGTAGAGGGCGCTCACGGTGTTTCCCTTCTCCACATACTCGTCGCCGAGGCCCATCAGGCTGTGGCCGAACTCGTGCACGTACACTTCGCCTGTCTTTCCCGTCTTTCCGGCCGAGCCGAGTCCGTAGAAATTATAGATTCCTCCGCCGCCGTACTTGTCGCTGTTGGTCAGTATGAAGATACTCTCATAGGGTGCGTCGGCTGCAACGTCGCGCACCTTCTGCAGGTTGTCGGTCATCTGGTAGCGCTCGCTGCCGAATGTGTAGAAACGGCAGTCGAGAAGCGTCTCTTTCCATTCGCCCTTTCCGGGAACGCTGATGCCCGACTCTTGCGAGGGTGCCCATACGGCGCGAATGTTTATGCGGCTCTTGTTGCCGGTGAAGGGTGCGTAGCCAAAAAGTGCATCCTGCCAAGCCTTGCAGGCATCGAGGAATTTATCCTTCTCCTCGGCGGTGAATCCGTCGGGCAAAAGCACAATGTCGAGGCTGTTGGCGATGGTGCCGCCAATGTGAATGTCCACGCTCTCGTATTTTTTCTTGTACGGCTCGATGTTGTAGTCGTCTATGCGTGCATTGTAGCTGAACTTCTTCTCGAACACCTTGCTCACCTTGTTGCGGGCGAAAATCTCTATCGTGAAGTTGCGTTTGGGGCAGGGGAAAATGACACCCTCGGGGTACGAGCGTGTGGTAGTCTGCGCCTCGGCTGTTGTCTGCCACTCGTTGAAGAGCGTGCAGTAGTTATTCTGGTAAATTATCTTATTCTCCTCGGTGTCGACGATTCTGAAATACTGCTCGCCGTAGCCGAAGGGGTTGATGAGTGCCTTGCGCGAGCCTGCCCACTCGCCCTCGCGCTTCATGCGGTCGTAGCTGTAGTGCTCCTCGTCGCTGTTGCCCGAGTGCTGAAAGTCGAAACGCATCGTCTCGCCTGTGAAATATTTATCATACTCGGCCTCGCCAATAAGGGCAAGCTGCGCGGCCTCTTTAGGCTCGCTCTGTGCGTTTTTCACTGCGCATCCTGTGGCAAGGAGCAATAATATAAAAGGTGCAATGAGTGCTCTTTTCATGGTTGTCGATGTTTGTGGAAAATGTTGATGTGCAAAATTATTTATTTATTTTTTAGTAATTTTCGTAATCGGCGAATATTTTTCTTATTTCCTCTATTTTTCCACAAAAAATAGAAAAAAGTTACTTTTCTTGTTGAAGATTCTAATGTTTATGATTATTTTTGCAGTTGGAAATCATTTTTAGAAAGTAATTTATAAAAAAATATAGAAAAATGAAGAAATTATTTTTGTTGGGACTGGGCTTTTGCATGGTAATGGCTTTCAGTTCATGTAAATCACAGAAAGAGAGTGCTTATAAGACAGCTTACGACCAGGCTAAGCAGCAGGAACTTGTTCAGGGTAACTCACAGGCTTCAGACCCCATCGAGATTGCTCCCGTAACAAGCAAGACTACTACAAAAGCTGACGCTTCTTATCGTTCAGAGAAGGTTGTTCTCGCTAGCGGTACAGCAGGCTCATTGAAGGCTTACAGCGTAGTTTGCGGTAGCTTCTCTTCTAAGACTAACGCTGATGCTCTCCGCGAGAAGCTCATCGGCGAGGGTTACAAGGCTCTTGTTGTTCAGAATCCCGCTACAGGCATGTACCGTGTAGTTTGCGGCTCTTACGACGATCGTCAGCAGGCTGCTGAGGCTCGCGCACAGTTCAAGGCCAACCACCCCAACGATGCTGACTTCCAGAAAGCATGGTTGCTCTACAACAACTAATATCCGCGAAAGATATTTAAAATATGCGAGGCTTGTTTCGGCAAGTCTCGCTTTTTTTGTGCCGCCGCCTTTGCCTAAATAAACATCTTCTAACACTTTTTTTTACAGTTTACGGGCGAGGCGCTTGCTTGGCGACGCAATTTGCAGTATTTTTGCGTGTTCATTTGCGAAAAATAAAGGATTATGGGAAGAATACTTGCCATTGATTATGGAAAAAAACGCACAGGCCTCGCCGTCACCGATGAATTGCAGATAATTCCCGGTGGCCTTACAACCGTCGAGACTACTGCGCTCGTCGACTACATTCTCAACTATGTGAAAAGCGAGAATGTAGAGAGAATAGTGGTGGGCCTGCCCAAAAAGCTCAACAACGAGTATTCCGAGAATATGGTGCGCATAGAGCCATTCGTCAATCGTCTGCAGAAGTTGTTGCCGCAGATGCCCATCGAGTACTACGACGAGCGTTTCACGTCGCAGCTTGCCCAGCAGGCTATCCTCGATGCGGGCCTCAAGAAAAAGACGCGACAGAATAAGGCGCTTGTCGACGAGGTTAGCGCAGTCATCATCCTGCAATCCTATCTTGACAGCAAACGCTGGGGCAAATGAAAATATAAAAACAGATAAAATTTTTACTATGATATTACCTATTTACCTTTACGGCCAGCCTGTTCTCAGAAAGGTGGCAGCAGACATCGAGCCCGATTACCCCGAACTTCAGGAGCTCATTAAAAATATGTTCGAGACAATGTGGAACGCCGAGGGTATCGGCCTTGCGGCTCCCCAGATAGGCCTCCCCATCCGCCTTGTAGTTCTCGACCTCGACCCCCTGTCCGAGGACTACCCCGAGTACAAGGAGTTCCGTCGCGTCTACATCAACGCCCACATCATCGAGACATCCGAAGAGACAGTCTCTATCGAGGAGGGCTGCCTCTCTGTGCCCGGAATCCACGAGAAGGTTACCCGTCCCGAGCGCATCCGCGTGCAGTATCTTGACGAGAATATGCAAGAGCACGACGAGTGGGTCGAGGGCTTCCTCGCTCGCGCCATGCAGCACGAATTCGACCACCTCGAGGGTAAAGTGTTTGTCGACAGACTCACCCCTCTGCGTCGTCAGATGAACAAAAACCGCTTGATGAACTTGCTTCGCGGCAAGGCTCATTGTGCATACAAGACCAAGAGAATCCTGAAATGAGGCTTCTGAGAGCACTTTCTCTTTTAATCCTTTTAACCTGTTCGCTTGTAGCAAAGGCTCAGCTAAATGTCGAACATGTGATGCTGGTGGGGCGCAACGCGCTCTATTTCGAGGATTATGTGCTCTCGATAAGATATTTCAATATGGTGATAGGAGTAAGGCCACGCCTGAGCGAGCCTTATTTCTATCGCGCACTCGCAAAATACAATCTCGATGATTATAAAGGTGCGTCGGACGACCTTACTCTGTCGATAGAGAAAAATCCGTACGTCTCGAAGAGCTACCAGCTTCGAGGACTCTGTCGTGTCTATATGGAACAGTACGATAGCGCCGAAATTGACTTTAGAAAAGCCATACACTACGAGCCGCAGAATGTGGCCGTGTGGAACAATCTCATCCTTTGTGCCATGCAGCGCGAGCATTGGGAGCGTGCCGATGCACTGCTCGACTCGGTGCAGCTGTTTGCCCCGCGCAACGCCGACATTCATCTTATGCGCATGCAGGTGTCGATGAAGCGCGGCGACACCATTGCCGCCCGTCGTTGGGTGGACAAGGCCATCCACTTCGACAAATACTCGGCAAACGTCTATTCGGCGCGTGCAATGTTGCTTGCCCAGGTCGAGAAATACGACAGCGCCGAGGTTGACATGGGCCGCGCCATTGAGCTTATGCCCGACCGCAGCGGCTACTATATAAACAGGGCCCTCATACGCTACTACCGCGAGAATCTGCGTGGTGCGATGGCCGACTACGACATGGCACTGAATGCCGACCCTACCAATCTTCTCGGCTACTACAACCGCGGACTTCTGCGTGCGCAGGTGGGCGACGACAACCGCGCCATTGAGGACTTCGACAATGTGCTGAAGGTGGACGAAGAGAATACTCTCGCACGCTTCAATAGGGCACTGCTGCGCGACCGCACGGGCGACCTTCAGGGAGCAATCTCCGACTATACGGCAGTAATCGCCGAATACCCCAATTTCGAATATGGCTACCGTTGCCGCGCCGAGGCGCGTCGCAAGGTGGGCGACAAGAAGGGTGCGGCCGACGACGAGACGTGGCTGCTCAAGCGACAGATAGAGCAATACAACAATGCTCGCAACGGCAAGGCTGCGGCCGCCGATACTCTGCAGCAGGATGAAAAGGTGCGCAAGAGCTCCGACAGGAACGTGAACAAATATAATAGGGTGGTGGTGGCCGACGACAGCAACGACAAGAAATATATTTCAAACTATCGTGGAAAGGTGCAGAATCGCAAGGTCGACGTGCGCCTCGAGCCGCTCTTCGTAGTCTCTTACTACGAAAAGCCACACGAGCTGGGCGAGGCCATGCAATACTACAAGCCCATAGCCGATTACAACAGCCGTAACCTGCTGCCCGAGCCTCTGCTGCTCACCAACGACGAGCGCTCGCTCAGCGAGAGCGAGGTGCAGCGCCACTTCGACAATATCGATGCGCGTGCAAAGGATATTGCCGACGCCCCAGAGGATATTACCCATCGTGTGGCACGAGCGCTCGACTTTTCTCTTGTGCAGGACTTTTCGTCGGCGTTGAACGACCTCAACGAGGCCCTTGCGCTCGACGGCGACCTGTGGCTCGTCTACTTTATGCGCGCCGCCGTGCGTTACAAACTCTTCGAGACAGAAATGCTCAACAACGAGCCTGTCGAGGGTAGTGTGCCGCTACCTGTGAGTGGAAACAAAGATGTTTCCAATATCGACTATCATCTTGTGGTTAACGACCTTACGCACGTCATTACCCTGATGCCCGATTTTGTTCACGCCTACTACAACCGCGCCAATATCTACGTGAAGATGGGCGATTATATGTCCGCCATTGCCGATTATAATGAAGCAATAAGGCTCGACGACGATTTTGCCGAGGCCTACTTCAACCGCGGACTCACACTCATCTATCAGGGAAAGAGCAGCGAGGGCATTGCCGACCTCAGCAAGGCCGGCGAGCTTGGACTATATTCGGCCTACAACATCATCAAGCGTTTCAAGGATAAATAAGAGGGCCGCTAAAGTGCTATAAAAAATTCAAGCACATAAATTTAAATAACTTCTAAATATAGCCGTTTTTCGTTGTAAAAAAACGGCTACTTTTTTTCAACTTAAATTAGTTTGCATTATCTTTGCAAAGTTTTTGCGGCAATGTAGGCATACGCGGCAAATGAAGCCTTGTTTCGGCGCCAACGTGCCATTGTTGCAAGAGAATTTATAAATGTAAAAAATAGAACTATGATAAAGATAACATTTCCCGACGGCTCGGTACGTGAGTACGAGAGTGGAATTACAGGATTTCAGGTAGCGCAGAGCATCAGCCAGCGTTTGGCCGATGATGTTCTTGCATGCAGTATCAATGACGAAGTTTGCGACGTGAACACAAAGATAACAGAGGATGCAACCATCATGCTTCACAAGTGGGACGACGCCGAGGGCAAACGCGCCTTCTGGCACACAAGCGCCCATCTTCTTGCCGAGGCATTGCAGGAGCTCTATCCCGGAATTCAGTTCGGTATCGGCCCCGCGATTGAGAATGGCTTCTACTACGATGTTGACGCAGGCGACACTGTAATCAAAGAGGAGAGCCTCGCTGCCATCGAAAAGAAAATGGCCGAGCTTGCCGCTAAAAAATCGGAATTGGTAAGAGCCGAGATTTCAAAAGAGGATGCCCTCAAATTCTTCGGCGACAAAGGTCAGGAGTACAAGTGCGAGCTTATAAGCGAGCTCGAGGACGGCACCATCACCACATACACACAGGGTGCGTTCACCGACCTCTGCAAAGGCCCCCACATTCCCTCTACAGCCCCCATCAAGGCTATCAAGCTGTTGTCGGTAGCAGGTGCATACTGGCGCGGCAAAGAGGACAGAAAGCAGCTTACACGTATCTACGGCGTCTCATTCCCCAAGAAAAAGATGCTCGACGAGTATCTTGCAGTCCTCGAAGAGGCCAAGAAACGCGACCACCGCAAGATTGGCAAGGAGATGAATCTCTTTATGTTCTCCGAGTCAGTAGGTAAGGGCCTTCCCTTGTGGTTGCCCAAAGGAACAGCGCTCCGTCTGCGTCTCGAGGAGTTCCTCAAACGCATCCAGCGTCGTTTCGGTTACGAGCAGGTGATGACACCCCACATTGGTGCAAAGCAGCTCTACGTGACATCGGGACACTATGCAAAATATGGCAAGGACTCGTTCCAGCCTATCAATACACCCGAGGAGGGTGAAGAGTATCTGTTGAAGCCCATGAACTGTCCCCACCACTGTGAGATTTACAAGTGCATGCCCCGCTCTTACAGAGAACTCCCCGTGCGTCTCGCCGAGTTTGGAACAGTTTATCGTTACGAGCAGAGTGGCGAGCTCCACGGACTCACACGCGTGCGTAGCTTTACACAGGACGATGCCCACATCTTCTGCCGCCCCGACCAATTGAAAGACGAGTTCTTGGCAGTGATGGATATTATCTTCATAATCTTCAAAGCACTCAACTTCGAGAACTTCGAGGCGCAGATCTCTTTGCGCGACCCCAATAACCGCGAAAAATACATCGGTAGCGACGAGAATTGGGAGAAGGCCGAGACAGCAATCATTGAGGCTTGTCAGGAGAAGGGTCTCAAAGCAAGAATAGAGTACGGCGAGGCAGCATTCTATGGCCCCAAGCTCGACTTTATGGTAAAAGACGCCATCGGTCGCCGTTGGCAGTTGGGTACCATCCAGGTAGACTACAACCTCCCCGAGCGTTTCGACCTCGAGTACACAGGTGCCGACAACCAGAAGTACCGCCCCATCATGATTCACCGTGCCCCCTTCGGCTCAATGGAGCGTTTCGTTGCAGTGCTCATCGAGCACACAGGTGGTAAATTCCCCTTGTGGTTGACACCCGACCAGGTTGCAGTGCTCCCCGTCAGTGAAAAGTACAACGAGTACGCCGAGCAGGTGAGCAAGTACCTCGACCTTAACGGAGTGCGCGCAATTGTCGACGACCGCAACGAAAAAATCGGCCGCAAGATACGCGACAACGAAATGAAGCGCATCCCCTATATGCTCATCGTGGGCGAAAAAGAGGCTGCAACAGGCGAAGTTTCGGTAAGAAAACAGGGCGAAGGCGACCAGGGAAGCATGAAATTTGAAGATTTTGCAAAAAAAATCAACGAAGAAGTTAATAATATGATAAATAAGTGGTAAATTTGCACGCTGAATTTATCAATAACATAAAAAGGAACTTATAAATTAATTAATGAAGAACGACAACCTTAAGAATCAGTACCGCGTAAATGAGCAGATTCGCGCTCGCGAAGTGCGTATTGTCGGTGATGATGTTGAATCTGTAGTAATGCCTTTGCACAAGGCGTTGAGTCTGGCCGAAGAGAAAGAGCTCGACCTTGTAGAGATTTCTCCCACCGCAGTTCCCCCGGTTTGCCGCTTGATTGAGTATTCAAAGTTCCTCTATCAGCTGAAAAAACGCGCCAAGGAGCAGAAGGCGAAACAGGTGAAGATAGACGTTAAAGAGATTCGTTTCGGTCCTCAGACTGACGAGCACGACTACAACTTCAAACTGAAGCACGCAATCAGCTTCCTCAAAGATGGTGACAAAGTAAAAGCCTACGTGTTTTTCAAAGGACGTTCAATCCTCTTTAAAGAACAGGGCGAGGTATTGCTTCTGCGTTTCGCAAACGACCTCGAGGAGTATGGCAAGCTTGACATGATGCCCGTGCTCGAAGGCAAGCGTATGACAATAATGATGTCACCCAAAAAGGCGGCTCAGCCCAAGAAAGCAGCTCAGCCCAAAGAGGCCAAGCCCGAGCAGAAACCTGCAAACGAAACAAAAAGCGAGTAATGTTGGATAGTACATTGCCGCAATTAAATATTAACTATTAATTTTTAAAAAATGCCAAAAGTTAAAACTAACTCCGGTGCCAAAAAAAGATTCGCTCTTACCGGAACGGGTAAAATCAAAAGGAAACATGCTTATCACAGCCACATCCTGACAAAGAAGACAAAGAAGCAGAAACGTAACCTCGTTAAGTTTACAGTTCTCGATTCTTCAAATGTTAAAATGGTAAAAGAGTTGTTGGCTCAGCGCTAAGTAATTAATTATTAACCGAATGTTTTTAGCCTAAAGACCGTTAGACAACGGCGCTAACATTCAAAAAAAAGAAAACTATGCCAAGATCAGTGAATCATGTTGCTTCAAGAGCACGTAGAAAGAAAATTTTAGGTTTGACCAGAGGTTACTTTGGTGCAAGAAAGAATGTATGGACAGTAGCCAAGAACACTTGGGAGAAGGGTCTTACATATGCTTTCCGCGACCGTCGTAACAAGAAACGCGAGTTCCGCGCTTTGTGGATTCAGCGTATCAATGCTGCAGCTCGTCTCGAGGGTATGTCATACTCACAGTTGATGGGTGCTTTGCACAAGGCAGGTATCGAGATCAACCGTAAGGTTCTCGCCGACCTCGCAATGAACAATCCCGCAGCGTTCAAAGCTATCGTTGATAAAGTAAAGTAATCTTAGGTCAATGATGCAATATGCGAGTGAAACGAATGTTTCACTCGCTTTTTTTATGCTGTTGATAATCATTGCATTTCGCAAGGGAAGAAAAATAAATGGAAAAAAAATGTACAAATAGTTTGATTTTCTGAATTCTGTTATTATTTTTGCCATAGGTTTTGCTGCGTTTGATGACTGGGAAACTCATCAATTATATTCAGAAAACCGAGACAAGTTTCATTCTCAATGGCGGGCCACGCCTTCGGGTAGCAATTAAGTGCCGGTGGATTACAAAGAGATGGAACTCTCAAATCTTATTTACTCGGAGTTTCGTCGTTCTATCGGCGTAGCAAAACTTTCCCATACAAAAAGCCGCACATTTGTGCGGCTTTTCTGCTTTTTAATGCCTATCCTCGGGCTTTACGGGGTCGTTTATAATGCTCAACGGCACAAGTTCTATGTAGTCGAGGTGGAATGGGTTTACGCCCTCTCTCAACAATCTGAAACGTATCCAATGTTCGCCTTCGTTTAAATGTATTCTGCAAATAATCTTACGCAGGCTTATGTAACTTTCTCGCATGCTTACAGGGCCGCTTGTGCCCAAAGGCCTGTGGTTGCTGCCGTAAAAAGCGTCAGGCCCTTTCATCCACCCTTGACTGCGCATCAGTTTGTCGTGTGCCACTCCGTTGTCTAATGTTTCCACATCATCCACCCACTCGACGGGTATTTTGTCTTTGGGAAAGTCTATGGGGAGCGAGCATATTTTACCATCGATGTATGGTTGTAGCAACCATCCGTAATGCCCCAAATATGGGGTTAGCAGTTCTACGCCTAAGCGCACTTCGTACACTCTTGCCGGTACGGGAGGCAGACGAAAAGAGATGTCGAAGAAATTCCAACCGACAATTGCGTCGCGCATGTAACCATCAAAAATGCAATATGAGAAATTCTCCGAAGCGTTGGAGCCGTTTTTTATGTTTTCACAATATGAGAATGGTATGTATATTTCTGATCTGTAGTTGGTGGCGTATCTTATGTTATTGCACGAAAGTTCGGGTAGCAATGTTCCAAAATCGAAACGCATGCGTTCGTTAAGAATGTTTCCCGCCATTTCATTTTCGTCGTATATGAGAATATTCTCTATGGGTTGAATGATTCCATTCATCGCAATGGGGTTGAAACGTGCATGTTTCTCGCTTGCTTGTGTAAACTCTGTTGGCTCAATGATGCGTACGTTCAGGTAACTGCGCATCTCTTCGTTGTAGACTTTATTCTCTTTAAATCTGTTAATATACATGTAAAGACCATCTTTGCTGCTTAGTGGCTTTGTTACCTTCATCAGTCTGCCCAGCATTGTCTCGAAATAGTCATAGCAGTCGTGTCCGGCAACAACTAATTCTTCAAGTGAGTAGCCGCCCACTTGCATGGGGATTATTTTATTGTATGTAAGTTCGCGGGGCACAAAGTGGTAGGCAACGAATTTGTAGAGCGCGTTTTTGGGACTACAAGGGTTGTCTCTATCCTCGGTACCGTACCACTTTTCGGCAAATCTCTTAAGGTCGTCAAGAGTATAGATGCCATTATTGTTGAAGACTTCGTTCGTCTCTATAAATCCGGTGTATTTGTAAAATTTCTTTTGTGGAGTGACATCTTTATCAAGAGGTTTGAACTTTAAGTCTATATATTTTTGTAACGAGTCGCCAAAGTTTGTTGCTGCAAGTGCTTCGCTGAATAGACTGAAGAATGTGTAGCCCTCAATGTGTTTAGGGAGGGTGTTATTAGTAACCTCAATCACGTTGTCTACAATGTGTACGATACCATTTTCGACTTCATAGTCTCTGTCGATTATTTTTGTTGTTACGTTTATTTTTGTATGAAAGCTTTCGTCGCTTTTCTCGTATGAGATTCCTAAATAACGATCGTAGAAGTTCCAATGTGAAAGTGCTCCGTCATCGAACGAGGTTGTTGGGTGGTTGCCTTCTACAAGATGAGTGCGGGCAATTACGTTTGCCATTGAGTCGCTTAGTTCTTCGAAGAGTGGCGAGGTTATTCCAGTCCACACAGGGGCGTCGCTCTCTTTTGTAGCGTGGTAGATACTGTCCTGCTCTTGAATGTATTTTTCAACTGCCTCGTTATCGGGTAGGAACAGCGTATATTGCCCGTAGGTCTGCAATAGCGAGAATAGCTCTGCTCGCTTAAGCAGTGTGATAAAGTGCGAATACTTTTCGCTGCGGTTAAGCATAAAATCGGCTACCGTCTCGCCTGTAAAGGTGTAACGGTTACTCTTGTCAATCTCTTCGGTGCAAGCCGCGATTGACAATGCTAATGCGAGTATGTAAATTATTCGTTTCATTATCTTATTCCTTTTTAAGCTCCTCCTCTAAGATTAGAGGGAGGGTTCTGATCTGACCCCAAAAAGTTGGACGGATTAATAAATAAATTTATTGGTAAAGAGTTCGGTATTGTACCGGACTCTTTCCTTTTAGTCTCAGTTTTATTCTATCATTGTTGTAGTAATGGA
>JAFYPH010000012.1 GCA_017547585.1 Bacteroidaceae bacterium
ATACATCGTGGGGGTTATGCGCTTAAAGTTTCCGCAGATGAGATTAATCAGCACATAAGAGATCATTCCCAGCAGAATACCATTGGAGATTGAGTAGGTCAGGGGCATCATTATTATGCAGATGAATGCGGGAATCGACTCAGTAAAGTCGTCGAAAGGAATCTTCACGATGGGTTCAAGCATCAGCAGGCCCACGATGATGAGCGCGGGGGCTGTTGCGGCTGCGGGAATAGATAGGAAGAGGGGTGAGAAGAAGAGTGCCACCACGAAGCAGCATGCTACGGCAAACGCTGTCAGTCCCGAACGGCCGCCCTGTGCCACTCCCGCTGCGCTCTCCACGTATGTGGTGGTGGTAGATGTTCCCAGCATTGCACCGGTTGTAGTTGCGATAGAGTCGGCCATGAACGCCTCTTTCAGTCTGTTCACATTGCCATTCTTGTCGAACATATTAGCCTTTGTGCAGACACCTACGATTGTTCCCAGGGTGTCGAACATGTCAATAAAGAAGAATGTGAACACCACCACCAGCATGTCCAGCGTGAATACTTTGTCCCACTCGAACTTGAAGAAGATGGGTGCTATCGACTCGGGCTTCGACAAGATTCCTTTGAACTCTGTAACTCCCATGAAAATGCCTATAATCATGGTGGCGATGATTCCTATGAGTATTGCTCCGGGAACCTTCTTTGCATACATGAGGCCTGTGATTAACAATCCTATGAAGGCAAGCAGCGCCGGTCCCGAAGTGATGTCGCCAAGAGCTACGAGTGTTGCGTCATTGTGCACCACTACTCCCGCGCTTGCCAGGCCTATGAAGGCGATGAAAAGTCCGATGCCCGCTCCTATGGCGTTTCTCAGGCTCATGGGGATCGCCTGTACTATGGCCTCGCGCACGTTGGTCAGTGTCAGCAGTATGAATATCAATCCTTCGATGAGCACTGCTGTCAGTGCAAACTGCCACGAGTAGCCCATGCCCAAGCATACGCTGAACACAAAGAAGGCGTTGAGGCCCATGCCCGGTGCAAGGCCGAAGGGGAGTTTGCCGATGAATGCCATTGCAAGGCAGCCGATGATTGCTGCGAGTGCGGTGGCTGTAAACACCGCTCCGCCGGGCATTCCTTCGAGGTTGCTGAATATCGAGGGGTTTACGGCAAGAATATACGACATTGTGAGGAATGTGGTCACTCCGGCAACAATCTCGGTCTTTACTGTAGTCTGGGTAGCGTCGTACCCGAATAATTTTTTAAGCATATTCTATCGTGTGTTAAAAAGTCCATTTTGCTGCCAAGGTGGGCATTACTTCGAAACCCTCCTCTACAAAGTTGTTCGAGATTTCTACCTCTGTACCGAGGCTCAGGTTAATCTTCTCCCATCCTTTGATGTTTTTAAGATTCACCCACAGCTGGGGCTCGGCGAGGAAGATGAATTCTGTGCCCTGCCATGCACGGTGCTCGCGCCAAAAGTCGGCAAAGCCGTTGAATGATATCCAGTGGTTGAAAAAGTCGAGATTCCACACGCCTGTAAGCTGGAAGTTGTGCACCTGCTTTTTGCCTTTGGTGTCCACTGTGCCGGGAATGTATTTGTACATTGCCGAGAGCGACCAGGTCTTGCTCCAGTCTTTAGAGTGGCCCGAGTAGGTGAGACCGGCGAGCCATGAATTGTTGAAAGAGCCTGCTGCCGAGCTCATGCCTCCGTTGAACTCTGCGTGGATAGAGAGCCAGTTGTATTTGCTCTGCTGCCAGAAGCAGAATTCGCGGGCAATCTCCCAATAGGCTCCGCTTACTTTGGGAGAGTAGTCGAGGTCTACGAAGAAGAAGGTGCTTCCTCCTGCGTCGGGACGGAACATTTCTACTGTGGTAGTTGTCGCTTCACGCTCAAGGTCGTGGTGAATTTGTACATTCTGTCCGAATGCTTCGGACGACATTGTGACAAACAACGTTGTCAGAATGAGGATAGATACTAATTTTTTCATAAGTAATAGATTAAATTCCTCTTATTATATTTAATAATACTTGCTTTTGTGTAGTGTTTTTCGTTCGCAAGGGTTGTGAATGCAAAAATAGTGAATTTGTGCAATAAATGTTAAACTCCTCTTAAAAAAGAGATATTTTTTTAATAACCTGATAATAGCATCGTGGGCAGACGATATTTTTCAATCGTCTACCCACGTTGTATGTGTTTGTAATAACTAATTTTTATTTGTAGAAATGTGATAGGTTGTCGGTGAAAGGTTTGCTCTTGTGTCCGGTACGCACCATTACTGCGCTGTCCGGCCAATAGCCAATGGGTTTTTCAGTTTTAAAAATCAGAGTGTTGTAGCTTTTTAGTTCCAAACTTATTGCATAGTCGCATGTATCTATGCTGTAAAAGAAATTCATGCGTGAATTTGCAAACGTTCCACGTGCAGTATTTCCGCTCTTTGGGATTGCTAGACGTGCATTTGGAATGATTCTATCTTTATTGTCATATTCGATTGGTTGTATCTTTCTGCCACCATAAAAAAAACCTCCGCAGGCAATTAGCAACGAGTCGTTTCTCTCGCCAATTGATATATTAAAATCGTTCCACACTCCGTTTTTCTCCCAACCCCATTTGCCTATGAAAATGGTGGGTGCAGTTCCCGTAATGTTAAAATTGTTTGGCGCATTGGCATCGACGTCGGCTACAAGATAATTCTCCCTATACACTTCTACTGTTTCTGTTGAGAAATGTTGATTGTCGTTATTGCGTCGCACTAATGTGGCGCTGTCCGGCCAATAATTTGTTTCACCTGTTATCTTATATGTGAGTGTGTCGAGTGTTTTCAATTCAAAAACAAGTTCGTAATACTCGTTATTGGGATAGAGGTTGTATACGCTGAAGTATTGGTTGACAATATTGCCGATAGCCTTGTTACCGCTTTTGGGAACTGCGATACATGCTTGTGGGATTATCTCTCTCTTTGCATCTTTGAACGGCTCGCTTGTAATATATGAAACTCTTTTGCTTTCCCAATAGAATGCCACTAGCAGTGAGTCATTCCTCTCGCCAATTCTAATGGATAGATTTTTAATGGAGTCGTTTTCGCTAGCTTCTTCCCAATAGCCGATAAATGGCGAGGGAGTGATACCTGTAACGTCTATCGGTTTTTCGTTTTTGTTGCACGCGAGTATTGCCAATGCGAAGATGAGTAGCACAAATTGTTTCATGGTGTCGCCGTAAGATTGTTTTTACTTCCCGAGCAGGCTCTTCAGATGCCTGTATGCAAATTGGCAGTCGAGGCATCTTTTCTTGTTGCAATACTCCTTTTTCAACTGAATGAGTGCCTGGCTGTCGGCTGCGCAGTTGGCGTGTAGTCCCATCTTCTCCCATGTGCGTATGATGCCATTATCCTCGGGTGGCAACAGATGCAGATGGTCCTCGGCCTTGTTACATAAATTATTGTCCTTGCGGTGTTTGCCGTAGGAGTAGAGTATGGGTACGATGGTGTTTATTATCAGCAGATGCAGATGCTTGGTGCTTATGCTCTCGGGTTTTGCGGTTGTGGTGGTGCCGCCAAAATGTGTGCGGTTGCTCCAATAGCCGCCGATGGGTGTCTGCAGTAGTCGCTTAAGCTCGTCGAGGGTGTCGCACTCGGCAATTCCCGAGAGGGTGACGTTGCCTTTGTGATACATTGCTGCCAGACGCGCGATGCGCAGATGTGGGGTGCCGCTGCCGCCCCATATTTTGTGGTCGACCTGCTGCAAGTTGAACTTTGCCTTGAGGAATTTATACTCCTTTTTAAGTTCTGTGTAGTAGGGTGTCCTCTCGGCCTCCACTCGGTAGTATTCGGGGATGCTCTCTGTCTCCAGCAATCCCGCTTGCCCGAAAAAGACTGCCTCTATCTGCATAAGGTTGTCGCGGTGCTTGCCCATTGCCGTAAGGTCGAGGATGCTTGCCCACTGCTCGAAGGCTTCGCCCTGTATTCCGAAGCCGAAATTGCGGGCGAGGGTGCGGAAGAGTGTCTCTTCCCAACGTTTGTCGCTCAGGTTGTGGGTGGCGGTTATGCGGCGCGCCTTGTCCTCTATGCGCTCTATGAGCAGACGCGAGAGGTAGCTGTTTGTGTGCAGGGTGTCGGTGGCGTTTATCGTCTCCTCGCAGGGGCGCTTGCCGCAGCTTATTGCAAGAAATTCATCCTCGAAGTGCTTGCCGGGCTCTATTACCAATGTGGCATCGGGGTCGGTGGGGCAGGGGCTCTCGGGCGACACTACGCAGAGTGCTGCGCTGCCGTCGTCCTCGGACGGCTCGACGAGGATGTCACCCTCGCGCTCGCTACCGTCGATTCTTACGCAGCCGTTTCTGAAGATGTTGCCATCCTCCTCGCCTATGTTTAATATTTCTATATTCTTGCCTGATGGGGTGCGCAGCTTGTCGTGCGCCACCATCCTGTATTTCCAAATATAGTGCAGGATGTCTCTCTTCTTCATTCTTCGGTTACTTTATTGTTAGTTTTTTGCCTTTGCTGCTTCGGGGTAGCTGATGCGTGTGTGGTAGATTGCCTTGAGACGCTCCTTGAAGGTTGCCTTTATGGTGTCGATGTCCTTGAAGGTGAGCGGTGCAAGGGCAAACTGTCCGTTCTCCAGCTGCGCGTCTATTATCTTGTCAACAAGCGCGTGGATGTTGCTCTCGGTGTACTCCTCGAGGCTGTGCGAAGCTGCCTCCACGCTGTCGGCCATCATCAGGATAGCCTGCTCGCGGGTCTTGGGCTGCGGTCCCTCGTATGTGAAGAGCTTTTCGTCGATCTCTTCGTCGGGGTGGGCATTTTTGTATGTGATGTAGAAATATCCTGTCTTTGAGGTGCCGTGGTGGGTGGTGATGAAATCCTTGATGCTCTGCGGCAGATGGTGGGCGCGTGCGATTGCAATGCCGTCCTTCACATGCTGCAGAATAATCTTTGCGCTCTCTTCGGGCTGCAGGCTCTTGTGCGGGCTTATGCCTCCACTCTGGTTTTCGGTAAAATAGATGGGGTTCTTTATCTTGCCAATGTCGTGGTACAGGGCACCCGTACGCACTTCGATGCTGTTGGCGCCTATGCGTCGTGCCGCCTCGGCTGCGAGGTTACCCACCTGCATAGAGTGCTGGAAGGTACCCGGTGCGTCCTGCGACAGCTTGTTCAGAAGCTCGTTGTTGATGTTCGAGAGCTCGATGAGTGTCACGGCCGACGTGAATCCAAATATCTTCTCGATGGCGAACATCAGCGGGTAGGCGATGAGCAGCAGTCCTCCGCTTATAAGAAAGTAGATGTATGTGCTCAGGTATATTTTCTCTATGCTGTTCTCGGCAATAAGCTCATAGGCAAAGTATGTAAGTGCGTGGCAGATGAGAATTATGAACATTGTGCGGAAGAGCTGCGAGCGGGCCGTGAGTTCGCGCAGACTGAATATGGCTGCCGCGCCTCCGGCTATCTGCACGAGGATGAATACGTGCGGTGCCGACAGCATTGTAGAGCAGATGAATGTCTGTATTATGTGGGCCATGAAGGCTGTGCGCGAGTCTACGAAGAGGCACAGCAGCAGGGGCACCATAGCAAAGGGCACCATGAATACGTTGCCTGTGTGCGTGTGTACCATTGCTCCCACGATGATGCAGAAGATGGTGATGAGCAGGAATATAAGAATGAATCTATTCTGCTGTCTCAGGTACATGGGGCGGTAGACATTTATGAAGGCCACCATTCCCAGCAGTGCCATTGTGGTGATGAGAATCTGTCCCAGAAGGGTGAGTCCCGTGTGGCGCTTCTCGTTGGTGCGTTTGTTCCACTCATACTGGTACGAGTGCAGCGTCTGGTACAGTTTTTCGTCGACAATGTCGCCGCGGCTGATGATTTTCTGTCCCTTCTGTACAATGCCGTCGCTCAGCGACACCGATGCTTTCAGCTCTTTAAGCGCCAGATTGGTCTTTATGGAGTCGTAGATGATGTTGGGCTGTATGTACTCCTCGAGCTTCAGCTGGCGCAGCGTCTCTTTGGGCAGTGTGTCGTTGTAGGTCAGCTGTTCGTACACCGACTTTATGGTGTTCAGGTTGTTGATGTCCGACGACAGGGCAATGTTCCCGCTTATTATCTTGATGTTGTTCAGACTGTCGCGTTTCATCTTCTCGGAGCTTTCGAGCGACACGATGCCTCGCTTGTAGGCATTTATCAGACGCTGGCGGTAGGTGTTGTACTGCTGCGGAGTAATCACTTCGATGAAGTTTCTGTTGTAGTCGCGTGCGAACTTGTCGAGTGCCTTTTCCGTTGCCGAACTATCCATGTTGAAGTAGGGCTGGAAACTCTTCAGCAGGCTGTCGCGCTCGGCTGCAATATCCTCGTCGCTTTTGTAGATGGGAAAGTCGAAGTCGGACATCAGCTGGCCGTAACCCCAGGGGGTGTTTATGCTGAAGTGGTAGTTGAAATTTGTGTCGCGAGGCATAAAATAGACTATGAGTGCTATGCAGCCTACTATCAACAGTGTCTCGATGATGGTTCGTTGTCTCAGTTTGAACATATATTCTCTCTTTTTTTTGCTTGGTGGGAAAATGTCTGTGCGTCGATTATCTATTTTCAACTCCCAAAAGTACAAAAAAATAGATAAATAGTATAAGGATGCTGTAAAACATGCTTGTTTTTTGTTGTTTTTAAAAACTTTTGTACCTTTGTTTCGGAATTGTACCGTTATTTTTGTTCGGTTTTTAATTGATAACAGGCAACCGACAGTTAAAAATATTTTCACTCCATAAAGGAAACAAAATTGACGTGACGGCACAATGGCACAAATGTTAATATAAAATTCGTATATAATTTATGAATAACCGAAGAGTAAGAGTGCGCTTCGCACCCAGCCCCACAGGTCCGCTGCATATTGGCGGCGTAAGAACTGCGTTGTATAATTATCTGTTTGCCAAACAGCATGGTGGAGATTTTATTTTCCGTCTCGAAGATACCGATTCCAACCGTTTCGTCGAGGGTGCCGAGGAGTATATACTCGAATCTTTCAGATGGCTCGGAATAAAGTTCGACGAGGGTGTATCCTTCGGCGGCGAGTATGGCCCCTACAGACAGTCCGAGAGAAGGGAAATTTATAAAAAATATGTTAAGATTCTGCTCGACAGCGGAAAGGCCTATATTGCTTTCGACACCCCCGAGGAGCTCGACAAGAAACGTGCCGAGATTGAGAATTTCCAGTACGATGCATCTACCCGTATGATGATGCGCAACTCTCTCTCGATGCCTGCCGAAGAGGTGCAGCAGCTTATCGACGGTGGTCACAAATATGTGGTGCGCTTCAAGATTGAGCCGGGCGAAAAGGTTGTCGTTAACGACATTATCCGCGGCGCGGTAACCATCGACTCGTCTATCCTCGACGATAAGGTGCTTTATAAATCTGCCGACGAGCTTCCTACCTACCACCTTGCGAACATCGTGGACGACCATCTGATGGAGGTCTCTCACGTTATCCGCGGCGAGGAGTGGTTGCCTTCGGCTCCCCTGCACGTGCTTCTCTACAGAGCCTTCGGCTGGGAGGATACAATGCCCGCTTTTGCCCATCTGTCGCTTCTGCTGAAGCCTGAGGGTAACGGCAAGCTCAGCAAGCGCGACGGCGACCGCCTGGGATTCCCTGTATTCCCCCTCGAATGGAAAGACCCTGCAACGGGTGCAATCTCTTCGGGCTACCGCGAGGCCGATTATCTTCCCGAGGCTGTAATCAACTTCCTTGCTCTGCTTGGCTGGAACCCCGGCGATGACGTGGAGCTTATGAGCCTCGACGAACTTGTGCAGAAGTTCGACCTTTCGCACTGCAGCAAGGCCGGTGCGCGCTTCGACTACAAGAAGATGATGTGGTTCAACCACGAATATATAATTAAAAAGGACGATGCCGAGATTGCCGCTCTCTTTGCTCCCGTCGTTGAGTCGCACGGAGTGTCGGTGGATATGGCTACTCTCACAAAGATTGTGTCGCTGATGAAGGGACGCGTGAACTTTGTTCACGAGCTTTGGGAGGCATCGAACTTCTACTTTATCGCTCCCGAGGCCTACGACGAAAAGACTGCGAAGAAACGCTGGAAAGAGGACTCTGCCGCAAAGATGGGCGAGCTTGCTGCTGTTCTCGAGGCGCTCGACGACTTCTCTATTGAGAATCAAGAGGCGCGCGTGAAGGAGTGGATCGAGAGCAAGGGCTACTCTTTGGGCGAGATTATGAATGCTTTCCGTCTGGCGCTTGTGGGCGAGGGTAAGGGCCCGCAGATGTTCGACATTTCGGGCATTCTGGGCAAGGAAGAGACTCTTGCACGTCTGCGCAGAGCAATAGAGGTGCTCGGGTAGGGCACACTCTTTCTCCCCGTCGCCGACGGAGTGTTTAGGAATTGAATGTAGTTAAAAACATCTTTTGAACGATGTATAGTTTACTTATATATTTATATATAGCCGGCATCAAATTGGCCGCTCTATGCGGACACCGCAAGGCGAAGCTGATGATTGAGGGCCACAAGAATATATTCCCTTTGCTTTCCGAGCGTCTGCGTAGCGGGGAGAAATATCTTTGGTTCCACGTCTCGTCGTTGGGCGAGTTCGAGCAGGGACGTCCCATTATCGAGCGTCTGCGCGAGACGCATCCCGAGTACAGAATTGTGCTTACATTTTTCTCTCCCTCGGGCTACGAGGCTGCGAAAAAGTATCAAGGTGCCGATGTTATCTGCTATCTGCCTTTCGACACGCGTCGCAACGTGGCGCGCTTCCTGAATATCGTGAAGCCGCAGAAGGCGTTCTTTATAAAATATGAATTCTGGCCCAACTTCCTGCGCGGGCTGAAACGCAGAAACATTCCCGTGTACAGCGTTTCTTCTATCTTCCGCGAGAATCAGGCTTTCTTCAAGAAATTCGATTGGGGCTACCGCAAGACTCTGCGCTGCTTCAACCATCTGTTCGTGCAGAATAGAAAGTCCAAGGAACTGCTTGCGACCATCGGCGTCGACAATGTCACCGTTATTGGCGACACCCGCTTCGACCGCGTGGTGAAGATTGCTTCGGATGCCAAGCAGCTGGCGCTTGTCGAGGCTTTTACCCAGGGTAACAGAGTGTTTGTTGCCGGAAGTTCGTGGGGCCCCGACGAGGATATCTTTCTGCGCTACTTCAATGAGCATCTTGGCGAGTGGAAGCTGATAATCGCTTCGCACGAGGTTACCGAGACAAGGCTCGCCGACATTCAGAGCAAGTTCAAGGGTAAGTGCGTGCGTTACACTCAGGCTTCTATGGACGACGTGAAGGGTGCCGACTGTCTGCTTATCGACTGTTTCGGACTCCTCTCTTCTATATACAGATACGGAGAGGTTGCCTACGTTGGTGGAGGCTTCGGAGTGGGTGTACACAATCTGCTCGAGGCGGCTGTCTATGCGATGCCCGTCTTCTTTGGCCCCAACAACAAAAAGTTCCAAGAGGCGCAGATGCTGAAAGAGTGTGGCGGAGGTATCGAGATTTCCGACTACGCGGGCTTTGAGCGCACGATGAATACCTTTACATCCGACGCGGCTGCCCTGAAGAAGGCCGGCGACGCTGCCGGAAAATATGTTGCAGGCAACAGCGGTGCTACACATAAATTGCTCAAGGCACTGAAGCTGCTGTAGCCGCAATTTTGCCTCCTGTCTGCAAAAACAGGATGGCTTTTTAAAAACATTGTTAATAATGTGTTGCTTTTAAGGAATATTATTAACTTTGCAACATGAATGTTGCGAAAATAGGCTGCAATCGCCGTGCAATATATAAGCAGGGCTTGCGTTGCGCTCGTTTGCAATATTTTTTGACTAACGAAAGATTTTTCAACCTTATTTAATAATAGAATATTATGCAGTATCTAACAAACGAAAAATTGGTGATTGTCGGCGCTGCCGGAATGATTGGTTCAAACATGGCTCAGTGTGCATTGATGATGGGCTTGACAACCAACCTTTGTCTTTATGATGTATTCTCACCCGAAGGCGTTGCCGAGGAGATGCGTCAGAGTGGTTTCGACGGAGTGAACATTACAGCAACAACCGATGTTGCCGAGGCTTTTAAAGATGCAAAATATATTATCTCTTCAGGTGGTGCTCCCCGTAAAGAGGGCATGACACGTGAGGATCTTCTTGCAGGTAACTGTAAAATCGCCGAGGAGCTCGGTAAGAACATCAAGACTTACTGCCCCGACGTTAAGCACGTTGTTATCATCTTCAACCCCGCTGACTTGACAGGTCTCGTAACATTGCTTTACTCAGGCTTGAAACCCGGTCAGGTGACAACACTCGCAGGTCTCGACTCTACACGTTTGCAGAGCGCATTGGCCAAGAAGTTCGGTGTAATGCAGAACGAGGTTACAGGTTGCGCTACTTACGGTGGTCACGGCGAGCAGATGGCAGTATTCGGCAGCGCAGTGAAAATCGCTGGCAAGCCTTTGACAGAGCTCATCGGTACAGCTGAGTTCCCCGAAGAGGAGTGGGAGCAGATGAAGAAGGATGTTACTCAGGGTGGTGCGGCTATCATCAAGCTTCGTGGCCGTTCTTCATTCCAGAGCCCCTCTTACCTCTCTGTTGAGATGATTCGTTCGGTTATGGGCGGCGAGACTTTCCGTTACCCCGCAGGTACATACGTTTCAAACGAGAAGTACAACAACATCATGATGGCTATGGACACTGTTCTCGATGCAAACGGTTGCTCATACAAAATGCCCGTTGGTACTCCCGAAGAGATTGCTAAATTGGACGCTAGCTACGAGCACCTTTGCAAAATGCGCGACGAGCTCGTTACATTGAACATCGTTCCCGCAGTTTCAGAGTGGAGCAGCATCAACCCCAACCTCTAATAGACATTTTGATGCGAAAATATGGTACAGAGGGCCGCTTTTGGCGGTTCTCTGTACTTTTTTTTGAAAAATAGTCGTAAAAGTTTTGCAGATAGGAATTTTGTGAGTATTTTTGCGCCGCATTTCGCATGGAAAGAAGATAATATAAATTTAATAATATAATAGGAAATGATAGTTGTACCTGTTAAAGAAGGAGAGAACATTGAGAAAGCTCTCAAAAAATTCAAGAGAAAATTTGAAAAGACCGGTGTTGTAAAAGAGTTGCGCGCCCGTCAGCAGTTTGACAAACCTTCTGTAGTTAAGAGACTTCAGAGAGAGCACGCTGTTTATGTACAGCGCATGCGTGATGCAGAAGAATAAAATCTTTGATTTTTTCTTGCATTTTTAATTAATAAGCTATATATTCGTTGCTGAAAGTATTTCTTTCAGCAACGAATTATGTTTATAGAGGCATTTGTAACATATCTCAGAGTAGAGCGCGGGTGTTCGCCTCATACGCTAAAAGCTTATGAGACAGACTTAAGGCTGTATGCTGAATATCTCGCCGGTGTCGACGAAACGCTGTCGCTGCCCGATAGCGATGCCGACTTGGTGCGTTGCTGGGTCTCTGAATTGATGGATAAAGGTTGTGCGGTGAGTTCCGTTTGTAGAAGACTGAGCTCCTTGCGCACCTTTTTTGCTTATATGAAGGCCTCGGGACGTATGGCCTCGAATCCGGTGGATGGGGTGCGCGCTCCCAAAAAACGCAAGACTCTGCCCTCCTTTATTAAAGAGGAAGAGGTTGAGGAGTTGTGCGACGCCGCTTTTGCGGCTGATGATTTTCTCTCTGTTCGCAACAGGATGATAATTTCTACCTTCTACGAGCTTGGGCTGCGCCTCTCCGAATTGTGCGGCCTCGACGTTGCGGATGTCGATTTTGTGGAAAATCAGGTGAAGGTGTGCGGAAAACGCAATAAACAGCGCATCGTTCCTTTCGGCTCGGGGCTCAAAAATGCTTTTTGCGAATACCTGAAGATGCGCAGCGAGGTTGCGCTCGATGGCGAGACGGCTTTCTTTGTTTCGAGCCGCGGTTGCAGAATCTCGTCCTCGCAGGTGTATAATATGGTTCGCGGGCAGCTCGCGCGCGTTACCTCTATTAAAAGAAAGAGTCCGCACACACTGCGCCACACATTCGCCACGGTGATGCTGAACAACGATGCCGAGCTTGGTGTTGTGAAAGAATTACTCGGTCACGAAAAACTTGCTACAACCGAAGTTTATACCCATGTGACCTTCGAAGAACTGAAAAGAGTATATAAAAAGGCTCATCCAAGAGCTTAACTAAATTTATAGGAGGATATATTATGATAACAAGAATTCATGCTGTACACTTTGATGCATCGCAGCAGTTGCAGGAGTTTGTAGAGAAAAAAGTTTCTAAACTTGAGAAATTATTCGAGGGAGCATCGTCGCTCGAGGTGACAATGAAGCTTATCAAACCCGAAACTTCTATGAATAAGGAGGTGAGTTTGGACTTGTCGGGCCCCGGAACAGAGATGTTTGTTTCAAAGGTTGGCGACAAATTTGAGGATGCTTTACTCGATTGTATCGATGCTTTGAAGGCGAAAATCGAGAAAAATAAGGAAAAAATGAGGGAAAAATAGAAAAAAATGAAAAAAAAGCCGCAAAAGTTTTTGTAGTTTAAAAAAAAGCCGTACATTTGCAATCGCTTAAGGCAAGCAACTAATGCCTGATGAAAATTTCGACGCCTCTTTAGCTCAGTTGGCCAGAGCACGTGATTTGTAATCTCGGGGTCGTTGGTTCGAATCCGACAAGAGGCTCGAAATTGAAATCGGTGGATTTCCTTAAGCGATCGCAAATGCGTTTTCTGAAATAGTGAAAATCAGGGCAAATACCAGAGTGGCCAAATGGGGCAGACTGTAAATCTGCTGGCTTACGCCTTCGGTGGTTCGAATCCATCTTTGCCCACAGCAGTTGAAAAAGAGAATGCAAACCAGCAGTGATATTCTTCCTTTTGGGAATGGTGTCAAAGTTCGTTTGCAAACTTTTTGTGCAAACGTTTTGCGGAAGTAGCTCAGTTGATAGAGCATTAGCCTTCCAAGCTGAGGGTCGCGGGTTTGAGTCCCGTCTTCCGCTCTTTTTCAACGCTGTTATAGCTCAGTGGTAGAGCACTTCCTTGG
>JAFYPH010000001.1 GCA_017547585.1 Bacteroidaceae bacterium
CAATTGTATGGTGCGCTGATTGTAGAGAATGGCAATATTACTCTGGATTTCACAACCGTAAAAGAGGGGAAAGGCCCGTATGGCAGCGGTACAGAGAACAACCGGATAATGACCGAGATTCTTCAGAACCTCGACTCCATTACCCCTGAAGAGATTAAGGCAAAGGGCATGGAATTGCTTGCCAAACACAACAATGACATTATTGGAGTATTGTTGCTCACATCACCCTATTACAGATTGCTTGATGACGAGACAAGACTGGCTGCAATAGAGGGATTCGGAGAGTATCTGAAGAATCTTGACCTTGTAAAGAATGAGGAAGCATCACTTAAAGGCAAGATTGCAACCACTCCCGGAAAACCTTTCGCCGATTTTGAGGGAAAGGACATTGCCGGCAACCCCGTGAAATTGTCCGACTACGCAGGTAAAGGCAACTACGTGCTTGTGGACATGTGGGCAAGTTGGTGCGGCCCCTGCAAGCGCGAGATTCCCAACCTTGCCGAGGTTCACAACCTCTACAAAGACAAAGGCCTCACAGTGCTTGGTGTCTTTGTAAGTGACGACATCAAGAATCTTGAGCCCACAATGAAGGAGGAGAATATCACATGGGCACAGATTGTCGACGACGAGAGAAAGGCGCTCCAACGCTACGGAGTAAGCGGAATCCCCGCAATAATACTCATCGGCCCCGACGGTACAATCCTCGAGCGTGGAAGTGCCATGCGCGGCGAGAATATCAAGAAGAACATCGAGAAATATTTGCTCGGAAAATAAAAAAGAGACACTATGCAAATAATTGACGGAAAAGCCATTGCTGCAGAAATCAAGAAAGAGATTGCAGCCGAGGTTAACGAAATAATCGCAAAGGGAGGCAAGCGCCCCCATCTTGCAGCCATCCTCGTGGGTCACGACGGCGGCAGCGAGACATACGTTGCACACAAGGTGCGCGCATGCGAAGAGTGCGGCTTTACATCCACCCTCATCCGCTACGAGGATAACATTACCGAAGAGACACTGCTCGCAAAGGTCGAGGAGCTTAACAACGATGCAGACGTTGACGGATTCATCGTGCAGCTTCCCTTGCCCAAGCACATTGACGAGCAGAAGGTTATCGAGGCTATCGACTACCGCAAGGATGTTGACGGATTCCACCCGATAAACGCCGGCCGCCTGACCATTGGCCTGCCCTGTTACCTGTCGGCAACCCCCAACGGAATTATGGAGCTTCTGCGCCGCTACAATATCGACACAAAAGGTAAAAAATGCGTAGTTCTGGGCCGCAGCAACATTGTGGGCAAGCCCGTTGCCAACCTGATGCTGCAGAAGGGAACACCCGGCGACGCAACAGTGACCATCTGCCACAGCCGCACAGCCAACATCGAGGAGGAGTGCCGCCAGGCAGACATCATCATCGCCGCGCTCGGCCAGCCCCATTTTGTAAAGGAGAATATGGTGAAAGAGGGAGCAGTAATCATCGACGTGGGTACCACACGCGTCCCCACCACCGAGACAAAGTCGGGCTTCCGCCTGATGGGCGACGTAGACTACCCCAACGTAGCACCCAAATGCTCGTACATCACCCCCGTTCCCGGAGGAGTGGGCCCCATGACCATTGTTTCGCTGATGCAGAATACACTGCTCGCAGCAAAAGGAGAAATATACAAATAATCTATTTTGAAAATATTTCGCATCCTGATATCTGTGCTACTGCTTGCGGCCGCAACATACGTTGCTGCTCAGGCAGTAGCACAGCATTTTTCTCGGGTGGAGCTGCTCTTCGCCGGCGACCTTATGCAGCACCAGAGCCAGCTTGACGCTGCGCGACAGCCCGACGGCACATACAGCTACTCGCCCTGCTACCGCCACATAAAAGAGTACGTGAGCAAGGCCGATGTTGCCGTAGCCAACCTCGAGACGGTGGTTGCAGGAAAGCCCTACGGCGGCTACCCATCTTTCTGCGCACCCGACAGTTTCCTCGACGCAGCCATCGACGCAGGCTTCGACATTATGCTGCTCGCCAACAACCACTGCCTCGACAGAGGACGAAGAGGCATTCTGCGCACTCTCGACAAACTCGACTCGCTGAACATTGCCCACTGCGGAGTGTACCGCGACAGCATCGAGCGCGAGAAACGCTACCCGTACATCATAAAAAGCAGGAACATGCGCATAGCCCTGCTCAACTACACTTACGGCACAAACGGAATTCCCGTACCCCCGCCCATCGTCGTGAATCTCATTGATAAAGAGATTATTGCACGCGACATTGAGAAAGCGCGTAGCATGCGTCCCGACGCAATAGTCGCATGCATGCATTGGGGCGACGAATTTACCCACACACCCTCGAAAGAGCAAAAGAGACTGGCCGATTGGTTGCTTGCGCAGGGCGTCGACCACGTAGTGGGCAACCACCCTCACGTGCTTCAGCCTATGGAAGTGCGCCGCGACAGCCTGACACCCGCGCGCCACGCAGTCATCTACTCGCTCAGCAATCTTGTATCGGGAATGTACGCCCGCGGACGTGACGGCGGAGCATTGGTGACACTGAACATGCAAAAATTCTGCGGCACCACCAGACTCTTGCAGATGAAGTACCTGCTCACATGGGTGGCACGCCCGGGACGCGACGGAGTAAAGAATTTTGAAATATGGCCGGCCGCCACTCCCCCGCAAAAGCCACTGCCTGTAACAAAAACAAAATTGGATGAATTTCTCGACGACAGCCGCCGACTGCTGAAAAGCGACGACTATTGCATAAAGGAGGATACACTGCACGCAGCAAAATAGAAAACCTTCAATTAATGTTTAAAATAGAGGAATAATTTAAACTTTATTAATTTTTCCTCGTCTACATTTATAGACATTTACTGTAAATTGCCCATACTATGAAGCTACGCATCATTTATATATTTCTGCTACTTTGTACATTTTGTGGAGTGTGGGCACAATCGCCGCTCGACACGCTTGCCATGCGCGCAATAATGCTCAATCAGCTGTTCCCGCAAGAGAGGGTCTACCTTCATTTTGACAACACTGCATACTATCTGGGCGAGACAATGTGGTTCAAGGCCTACGCAACCAGCGGAATTGCCGACAATGAAAGGCCCATTAGCAAGGTACTTTACGTGGAACTGTGCGCACCCGAAGGTTACGTTGTCGAGACAAAGAAATACAAGCTCGACGAGAATGGACGCTGCAACGGAGAGTTTGAGCTGAAGCCATCGTTGCTTTCGGGTTATTACGAGGTGCGCGCATACACTCGTTACATGCTCAACTGGGGCGACGAAGCGGTCTTCAGCCGCGTATTTCCTGTGTACGACAGAGTGAACGGCGACAATTACGATTTTAAGAATATGCTCGACCGCAAGCGCAGCTTCATGCGCGAGGGTAAATGGGTGACTGAGGAATTGCCGCCCGCCGAACTTAAATTCTACCCCGAGGGCGGACACCTTGTCGATGGCATTAAAACTACTATCGCCTATGAACTTTTTGACGACGAGGGCAAGTCCGGAACAGACTCTATTTTCATTTTCGCCGACAAAGAACTGCTGCTGAAAAGCGTGCCTACGCACGCGGGAGTGGGAACGTTTAGATTTACCCCCAAGAGCGAGGTTGAGTACCGCGCCGAGGTTAGAAAAGGAAAGAAAAAGCACAAATTCGACCTTCCGAAAGTGGAACCGCGAGGGGTGGTTATCAACCTTACACAGAGTGCCGACAGCATAAACGTTACCGTAAAAAACAATATTGATTTTTCCACACCATTAGGCTTTGCAGTGCTTAATAGAGGCTTTCTAATCGACTATCAAACATTCGATTCTGATGATAAAAAGAAGCAAATAACGCTCACCGCCGATAGCCTGCCCGAGGGCGTTAATCGTGTGGTGATTTTCGCAAACAGTAACATTCCCCTCGCCGAACGACAATTTTTTGTACGTCACAAAAAAATCCTGCCCGGCGACCGCCAAACAGTGAAGCTGACGGCAAAAGTGAACGGCCTTGCTCCGAGTGATATTATCCTGCAACCGCACGAAAAAATCACCCTCACCGTCGAGCGCGAGGATGGAAAGCCCATCGCCGAGGATGCTGAATTTTCCGTCTCTGTGAGCGACGCGGCCACACGTCAGACAATGTCGTACACGCACAACATTTATACCCACTTGCTACTCGGCTCGGAGCTTAAAGGTTACATTCCCGACGCTGCACAATATTTTACAGACGACACAGAAAATACACGCAACAATCTTGACTTGCTGATGCTTACCCGCGGATGGACGTCGTACGATTGGAGCAAGCTCACTACCAAGCACGTGTCGCTTGCGCATCAGAAAGAGACAGGCATCGGTATTCAGGGAAAATTCTACAAGCAGACAAAAAACAAGAAATTCGGCGAGCTTGACCAATATTTCCTCACCCCGCAGCGAAATACTGACATAAAATTCGACATTTCCTACGACGACAGTATTGTACACAAATATCAATTTACGAGCGACGAGGATGGTGCCTTCAAAATAGAGACGGCGGAATTTTCAGGCACAAAAGGCGCGTTGCTCACACCCAACCTTGACATGAATCAACAGATGGATTCTACATACGTCTTTTCCATCAACAAATTCTTCTCGCCCAAATTCGGACAGTACAACTATTGGCAGCGAAACACAGGAATGCCTGTAAAGGACGAGAAACGTGACACTGCCATTGTTAAAATTTCGGATTATGAGTTTATGCTCACAGAGGTTGATGTAAATGGCAAAAAGAAAAAAGACCGTTACGAGCGTCCGCCACTCAGTGAAGTGCGCTTCAACTTCCTCGACGAGTGGGAGTATGCTAAAGAGAAAGTCATCGAGCGCAGCCTTGTGGGTGGCAGAAACGATGACGAGGGAGATGTTGCTGAAATTCTTGAGGCTATGAAAGCCAACGGCAAGTATAGTTACATAGATTCTTTGATGTTACAGGAGAGGCTTACTACAACCAACGATGCAGCAGGAAAAGTGTCGGCGAGTTCGGTGGTGCGTTCTATCTTTAAGCGCTACAACTACCCGTGGGCCTACTGGGTAAAGATGATAGTGGTTGATGGGGAGTATAATTCCGATTCCATAGTGCACGCCGACAAAGAATATCTGCATGGGATAAACCCTGAAAAGATGATGAACTTCAAAGAGGTTGTCATACGCAGCGACATTGGCACACGCCAGCAATTCAAAAACTATGGCAGCATTTTGGCAAAAGAAATGTCAGCACTGGACACTAAACGTATGGAATGGATATTCTATTATGGTTTTCTCGACAGGCTATGCATTAACGATAAAAGCAAAGCCGACTTTCCTACCATGTTCTACGAAACTTTATCAAATGGAATTGTATTTCATATAGAGAATGGTAAGGTAACACACGGAACAGGCGTAGCTAAGCCTCTGCATCCCAATTATGTAGCCTGCTTTACTCCCTATAAAAAAGAATATAAAGGCATTGTACCCGAACTGCACACTGGCTCGGCATCGAGTGACTCATATGGAAGAAGAGGAAGAAACTCAGCTCGCCGCTACACAACCGTAAAAGGATACAACGAGAGCAAACAATTCTATTCGCCAAACTATAAAGATAAGCGGCCGAGCGACAAAAAGGACATTCGTCGCACGTTAATATGGGTACCTTTGGTGAAAAGTGCCGACGGCAAG
>JAFYPH010000013.1 GCA_017547585.1 Bacteroidaceae bacterium
TACTACTTTTGCGCCCTCTACTGTGGGAGCACCTACTGTGATTGCACCGTCGTTGTCAACCAACAATACGCGGTCGAACTCTACGGTTGTGTCATTCTGAGCACCTTTGATGTGGTGCACGAACAGCTTCTTACCAGCCTCTGCCTTGAACTGCTGTCCGTTAATCTCAACAATTGCGTACATTTATTTTTATCGCTTTTATTGTGAACTCCGCGAGGTGCATGCTCTTCGTGAGCCTGACTTCTTCAACCCCTACGGACAAAATCGGGTGCAAAGATAGGCATTATTTTTCTTATAAAGAAACTTTTAATCACTTTTTTCAACACACTTCGCGTGTGAGCAGTAAAAAAAAATATGCCACGCAAGCTGCGCGGCATATTTCTTAATATTCACAAGTTTTTCATTAAGCCTTTTCATCCTCGGAAATGGGCTCTATCACCACAGTTGCCTGCGACTCTTTCTTCTTTGCAAGATACTCGGGAAGGTTCAATCCTGCCATGTCAAATAGTTCAGACAAGGGAGGAACGCTCTTCATGAGACCCGAAACAAAGTTTGCTGTTGAGCCCTTGCCATCGGCACCGTTAGAGCCATTGTCCCAAACTGTAACCTGGTCAATCTTAATACCCTTGACAGCCTCGACCTGAGTTTTGACAAGCTCGGGCAGTTTTTCGAGCAATAGCAACATGTAGGCCTGAGTAGCGTCGCCACCTGCCGCCTGTACCATCTTCTCGTAACCTTCGGCCTGTTTTGTAAGAATCTCATAAAGACCTTTCGCCTCGGCCTCCATCTTTGCATAAATAGCGTCGGCCTCACCCTTTGCATTCACACGTTTCTGCTCGGCCTCGGCCTCGGCTGCAATAATAAGACGCTGTTTCTCTATCTCCTGAGGCACAATAACATTGGCAACCTCGGTACTGCGCTCACGCTCGGCACGAGCAAGCTCGGCATCGCGTTCGGCAGCATAAGCCTCTTCGAGTGCGCGCGCCTGCTGCACCTTCTCGGCAGCACTTGCCTTGCGCTGGGCTTCGGCCTCTCTCTCGCGACGATAAGCCTCGGAGTTGGCAATTTCCACCTTTGCCTCGTTCTCTCCCTTGACAGCCTGAGCATTTGCCTCGGCAGTGCGGATACGTGTCTCGCGTACAGCCTCGGCCTTACCGATTTCACCCACCTTTTCCTGCTCGGCAACGCGAACTTTAGCCTCGTTGATAGCACGTGCTGCAGCCTCGCGACCAAGAGCCTCAATATAACCCGACTCATCTTTAATATCGGTAACGTTCACGTTAATAAGGCGAAGACCTATCTTTTTAAGCTCCACCTCGACATTTGCCGAAATATTCTCAAGGAATTTATCGCGGTCGTTGTTCAACTCCTCGATGCTCATGGTTGCAATAACAAGACGCAACTGACCAAAAAGGATATCGCGTGCAAGTTCCTGAATCTGTGCAGGAGTCAGTCCCAGCAGACGCTCGGCAGCCGCAGTCATATACTCGGGGTCGGTGGAGATACCTACCGTAAAGCGACTGGGCACATCGACACGGATATTCTGACGGCTCAAAGCATTTGTAAGATTCGCATCGATAGAGATGGGGATAAGGCTCAAGTAGGCATAATCCTCAATGACAGGCCACACAAAAGCACCGCCACCATGAATACACTTAGCCGAGCTTTTACCCTTACTTCCATAGATGACAAGGATTTTGTCCGACGGACAACGGCGATAACGATTCATCAATGCCACAATCGTAAAGACGACAAAGGCAACAATAGCAATTATTAAAGACATAGTATATAATTAATTTGTTAATAATTTCTTGGAACACAGCCCACTTACCGAGCAGTTCTGTTATTTTTTGCTTACAAGCAATATTCCGTTTATATCCTCCACGACAACGACCACTGCACCCGATGGAATCATTTCGGGCGAATCGCTAATTGCATCAAACTCGCGCGCAACACCATTCAGCGACAGTTGAATTTTCCCCTTACCGCTGCGTGCTGCGGGAATACGCAAATACACATCGGCACTCTTTCCCACACACGCCGAAGCACCAACAGCACTGTTGCTTTCGAGTTTCATCAACTTTTTATATAGGAACATAAACATCGCGATGAAGAGCAATCCGATGAGAACTGCCACAATTATCAGCCACGAATTGCTGTCGATATACTGACGAAATGTTACACCCGACCATCCGAAGCCAACAAAAAAGTTTACGAAATTCTTCAGCGTAAAGAGATCGCCCAACGTACTTGCATCAAGACCATCGGCAGCAAAAACATCGGTATCAACATCGCCGCCACCAAAGATGGTGAGCAACAGTTGAATAACCATCACAATGCTACCGGCTACTGCACATACCCAAAATATTTGCATCAGACGAGGCAGTTCGGCCAATCCATCTATCAAAAAATCCATAAGAGTAAATATTAAGGTTTATTTTACATGTTTTTCATGTTACGAATATATATAGAAACGAGCAAAATATAAAACATACTTTAATATTTTTCACAGCATGCACATATATTCACCTAAAATAGATAAAAAAAAGGGTAAAAAACAGAACTTCAAACAAAAAAATCGGGCAGTGAGAAACACACTACCCGATTGTATCATACTAAAAAAAACGCCTCACAAACTATTTTGCCGAGAGGTAACGCTCGGCCTCGAGCGCAGCCTTGCAGCCACTCGCTGCGGCTGTGATCGCCTGACGATAGTGAGGGTCGGCAACGTCGCCCGCCACAAAGATGCCGGGAACCACTGTGCGCACGCCGCTCTCGTCGCGGGGAACAAAATAGCCTGTCTCGTCGGTCGTAAGATATTTTCTGAAAATCTCGGAATTGGGATTGTGACCGATGGCAAGGAAAAAGCCGTTCACGGGAAGGTCGTAACGCTCTTCGTCGGGCTCGCCCATGCGTTTCACAAGATGCACTCCCTCGAGGCGTCCCTCGCCATAGAGGCCGAGAGTATTATGCTCGAAAAGTACCTCTATCTTGGGATTGCTCAGTGTGCGCTCCTGCATAGCCTTCGAGGCGCGCAGGAAGGGCTTGCGCACGATAAGATAGACTTTGCTTGCAAGCGAGGCAAGATAGTTGGCCTCTTCGCAGGCTGTGTCGCCGCCACCGACAACCGCAACCACCTTTTTACGGTAGAAGAAGCCGTCGCACGTAGCGCACGCGCTGACACCCGCGCCCGAGTATTTTGTCTCGTCGGCAAGGCCAAGATATTTTGCAGCCGCGCCTGTGGCAATAATAATTGTGTCGGCAGAAATATCGGTACCGTCGTCGAGAGTAACCACGTAAGGAGCATTCTCGAAATCCACCGCAACAGCAACGCCGCTACGAATATCCGCACCCACATTCTGTGCCTGCAGACGCATATTCTCCATCAGTTCCGGACCCGAGATTCCATTGGGAAAGCCGGGGAAATTCTCGATAACCGTTGTCTGTGTCAGCTGTCCGCCGGGCTGCACACCCTCGATGACTACAGGAGAGAGATTGGCTCTTGCAGCATAGATTGCAGCAGTGTAACCTGCGGGGCCCGAGCCTATAATCAAACATTTAACTTTTTCCATATTTCTTTATTATTAAAAAGGAATAAAAAATTATCGCATGTCAACAAACTCCACCCCGCGAAAATCCTTCTCGCGACAGCGGAACTCCTTTGTTGAAAAGTTGCATTTGCCTTTATACGAATTCACTTTTATGCTCGCCGATGTTCCATTCTCATAGACAACATCGAGCTTTTCGGGCTGCGCACTCTGCTTGTTCAACAGGATGGTAACCTTTTCTATTTCGAGGCCGCGACCGTTTGCCACAAGCACCACCGCGTCGCTCTTTGCCGTGGAGAGTTTCTTGTCCACACTGCTCTTGTAGCCCTCTTTGTAGAGTTCCATTATGTGCACTGGCGAAAAGACTCTTGCATCGTCGGCGTTGGGCTCGGAAACATAAATTTCGTTGTTCGCGGCAATGTAGCTCCATTGCGTAGTGCCGTCGCACCAGAGTTTCATCTGGTCGGAGAGGAGAGCATATTTCTCGCCGGCGATTTTCAGCACTCCGCTGTCGTCGTAAAGCTCTTCGCCCGAAGGATCGTACATTGCAAACTTAAAATCCATTCTGACACCCGCGTCGGCCTTGATAGCCGCAACAGCCTTGTCGAGGAGTTTGCGTGCATCGTCCTGCGCAAAAATCATTGCCGGAAGAGACAACAGCATTAAAAGGAATATTGTTTTTTTCATTTTTCTCTTTCTAAAAAATTAAAGTAAAGACTTCAAGCGGAATTCGAGGTCGGCCTCGTCCGAGCATAGTACCTGGCGGGGCTTGCTGCCATCCTGCTCGCCCACGATGCCCGTCTGACACAACTGATCCATTATTCGTCCGGCGCGGTTGAAGCCAATATTGTACTTACGTTGCAGCATAGACGTAGAGCCCTGCTGATGAGCAACCACCATGCGGGCTGCATCGGCAAAGAGGGGATCGAGCTTGTCCGAAGTAATCTCTCCGGTGCGGGCTGTTGCACCGCTTGCATCGCCATCGCCCTCGTCGGGGTCGGGCAGAAAATAGGCTGACGAATAGCCCTGCTGACGCGAAATAAAGTCGCACACGCGCTCAACCTCGTTTGTCTCGACAAGAGCACACTGCACACGCACAGGGTCGTTACCCGCAAGAAAGAGCATGTCTCCCCTGCCCTGCAGCTGGTTGGCACCCGTACGTTCGAGAATGGTGCGCGAGTCGATGGGAGAAATTACGCGGAACGCCATACGCGCGGGGAAGTTGGCCTTGATGGTACCGGTGATAATATTTGTGGTGGGACGCTGGGTAGCAATAATCATGTGGATACCCACCGCACGTGCCTTCTGCGCGATGCGGGCAATGGGAAGCTCAATCTCTTTACCCGCCTGCATCATAAGGTCGCCATACTCGTCGATAATCACTACAATGTAGGGCATGAAACGGTGACCTTCGGTGGGCAGCAATGTGCGATTGAGGAATTTCTCATTGTACTCTTTTACCGAGCGCACCCTCGCAGCCTGAAGCAGTTTGTAGCGGTTGTCCATCTCCACGCAGAGAGACTTCAGCGTGCGCACCACGCGCATTACGTCGGTAATGATAGACTCGTCCTCGCTCTCGAGCTTCGCAAGGAAGTGCTTCTCGAGTACCCTGTAAAGGCTGAGCTCGACCATCTTGGGATCGACCATCACAAATTTAAGGTAGGCGGGGTGCATCTTGTAAAGCAGCGAGGTAATTATCGCGTTGAGACCTACAGACTTACCCATACCCGTAGCACCGGCAACGAGCAGGTGGGGCATCTTCGCAAGGTCGACCATGTAAATTTCGTTGGAGATTGTCTTTCCAAGAGCAAGAGGGAGCGCCATTTCGCTCTCTTTGAACTTGCGGCTGTTGAGAAGCGACACCATGGGCACAATCTGCTTGTTGCTATTGGGAACCTCGATGCCTATTGTTCCTTTGCCGGGTATGGGGGCAATGATACGTATACAGAGTGCCGACAGCGACATTGCAATATCATCCTCGAGGCCACGTATCTTGTTGATGCGGACACCCGGCGCGGGAGTAAGTTCGTAGAGGGTGATTGTGGGGCCCACAGTAGCCTTGATGGAGCTAATCTCAATATCGAAGTTTCTGAGAACCTCGACGATTCTATTCTTATTGGCAGTCTGCTCCTCCATATTGATAGACTGCACGGGAGCATCGTATTTGTCGAGAAGGTCGAGCGTGGGGCTTTTATAGAAGCTGAGCTCGTCCTTGGGATTTATGGGCTGGAGCATCTTTCCGCCTGTATCTTCGTCCTCTTCGGCCTGCTCGACGTCGAATGAAACCTCGGGCTCGGCAGTTTTTTCAACCTCTACGGGAACATCAACCGCAGGCTCTTCGTGAGGCTCGGGCTCTACAGGAAGTTCCACCGTAAAGCTGTCATTCTCTTCTTCGGCAACATCCGCCACCTTTTCGTCAACATATTTATCCTGCTCTTCGGAAGCATCATCCTGAGAATCTTCCGCGTCCTCTTCTTCGGCAACATCTTCAGTATCATCCTCATCATCCGATTCATCATCTTCGCCGTCCGAAGAGCGCGAAGGCTTCAGTTTGCCCACCTGTGCGGCACCGAAGCTGAATGCACTCTTCAACCACTTTATTGTGTCGCGTGTAAGATATATCATAAAGAGCAAAAGAGTCACAAGAAGCAGCAGCACCATTCCCAACGGCCCTATCTGCGAGACCAGCCACGCAGAGACGCGCTCGCCATGCTCGCCACCGGGCGAAAGGAAACTGCCGGCCATAAGGTCGCCGAAAAGGAAGCTGAAGCAGAGCGAGCCCCACACCATTCCGCACACCGAGGCAATGAACCATTTTGTAAGACGCGGACGGCGCCAGTCGAAAAGTCTCACTACAAGCGCCAGCAGGAAAGGCAGTATGGCAAAAGCCGCCCATCCGAAACAGCCGTTCATCAGGAACATCGCCATGCGAGCGCCCAGCGAGCCCGTGCAATTTGTGACGCCATTGTCGGTAGCATTTAGGTCCACGCCCGAGCCTGCTTCGAGCAGACTATTATCGGCACCGCCCGACATTACAAAGCCCACAAACGACGAGGCAAGGAATATCAAAAAGATTGAAACGCAGATTCCGACAACAATACACGAAGTGCGTCCGGTCAATGCCGCCCACATGCGCGACAAGCGTCCCGGAGTTTTTTCTTTTTTTGTATTTTTAGTTTTTGCCATAAAAATCGAAATTTAATTTTACCAAATAGTACACATAACTATTTTCACAGACAGCGAGCGCAGCCTATGTTCGCAAACTTTCAGTTTGCAAAGTTAACAAAATATGGGAGAAGAAAAAACAAACTCATTTGAATTTTAGAAACAGTTTCGGGCAAAGATCATCAAGATTTTGCCAATATGAGTCCAAAATCTTCACACAGAGCAGAAAGCCATTGTTTATGTAGCGAAAAATTAGTACTTTTGCACCCGTCACGTACAAAAACCATTATCAAAGTTAGATTCATGACAGAGAAAGAAGATATTGTATTTTCACGCAACACAGTGGAGTTTGTAACCGTCGCAGCCGAATTCTGCGCATACATTGAGCGCGCCAACGACAACAGCCGCAAGGAGTTTGTCGGCACCCTGCTCAAGCTCCTGCCCCTGCTTTACATAAAGGCACAGATGCTCCCCGAGGACGAGCCCATCAGCGACGAGGGTGCCGAGACATTCGTAACCGAAGAGACATACGAGGTTATAAGAATCACGCTCGCCGAGCTTCTCGCGCAATACGACACCTATCTTGACGTATTCGTCGCAGAGATGAAATACAGCGACACCCCCGTCACAAAAAGTATTTCAGAGGATCTTGCGGACATCTACCAGGATGTGAAAAACTTTGTCATGCAGTTCCAGGTGGGCATCAACGAGACAATGCACGACGCAATACTCGAGTGCCGCGAGCACTTCCGCCTATATTGGGGACAGACTTTGGTAAATACCCTGCGTGCCCTCCACGAGCTGGAGTACAACACACCCGACGATGATGCAAATGACGAAAATGCCGAGAATGAAGAATTTTAGCCCCACAATAGAGAAAAGCGAAATACAGAAATTCCCCACCGCGCAATTCACGGGACGCATCATCACCATCGACTCCGAAGCCGAGGCCGAGCGTGCCGCACGCGCACTGTTGAAAGAGGAGTTCCTGGGACTCGACACAGAGACAAGGCCATCGTTCCGCAAGGGAGTACACTACAATGTTTCGCTGCTGCAACTTTCGACCGCCGACACCTGTTTCCTTTTCAGGCTGTGCCGCACAGGACTCACCGATACACTTGTGGAACTGCTCGAGAGTAAAAGCGTGAAGAAGATAGGCCTTTCGTTGCACGACGATTTCAGCATGCTGAAGGCCCGCCGCAGCTTCACCCCCGGCAGTTTCGTCGAGCTTCAGAAATATGTTTCGGAGTTTGGAATACAGGAGATGGGCCTACAAAAAATTTACGCGATAATTTTCGCCGAGCGAATATCAAAGAGCCAGCAGCTTACAAATTGGGACGCCGACGTACTCACCGACAAGCAGAAGATGTACGCAGCCACAGACGCATGGGCGTGCCTGAACATATACAACCATCTAAGAAGAATAAAAGAGAGCAAATAACAAATAGCTATGGAAAAAGCCGTAATACTGAAAAGAGGAAAAGAGGAGTCGTTGCTCCGCCGTCACCCATGGATATTCTCGGGAGCCATTCAGCGCATAACCGGAAAACCCGAAGAGGGAGAGCTTGTTACCGTTTACACAAACGACAACAAATTCATTGCACGCGGACACATACAGGTGGGTAGCATCGCCGTGAGAGTGCTTACCTTCGCAGACGAAAATATCGACCGCGACTTTTGGAAACGCCGCATAGCAACAGCCTACCACATGCGTCAGAGCATAGGCATTGCTTCGCGCGAGGACAACGACACTTTCCGTCTGATACACGGCGAGGGCGACAACCTTCCCGGACTTGTTATCGACATCTACGGCGACACTGCGGTGATGCAGGCCCACAGTGTGGGAATGCACGTCTGCCGCGACGAAATTGCAGCAGCCCTGCAAGAGGTGCTCGGCGACAAGGTGAAGAACATCTATTATAAGTCGGACACCACCCTGCCCTACAAGGCCGACCTTAATCAGGAGAATGGCTACATTGTGGGTAAAAGCTCGACAAACGTAGCCACAGAGTATGGCCTTAAATTCCACATCGACTGGTTGCGCGGACAGAAGACCGGCTTTTTCATCGACCAGCGCGAGAACCGCTCACTGCTCGAGAAGTACTCTAAAGGCCGCAAGCTGCTCAATATGTTCTGCTACACAGGAGGATTCTCTATTTACGCCCTGCGCGGAGGCGCCGAGCTTGTTCACTCGGTGGATAGTTCGGCCAAGGCCATCGACCTTACAAACGCCAACGTGGAGCTTAACTTCCCCGACGACAAACGCCACGCTGCATACGCCGAGGATGCATTCGACTATCTTGAGAAGATGGGCGACAACTACGACCTTATAATCCTCGACCCGCCTGCATTTGCCAAGCACCGCGACTCGCTGCGCAACGCCCTTATAGGCTACCGCCGACTGAACGCCAAGGCTATCGAAAAGATTAAGCCCGGAGGAATAATCTTCACCTTCTCGTGCTCGCAGGCAGTGAGCAAAGAGAATTTCCGCACAGCGGTATTCACAGCAGCGGCAATGGCCAAGCGCAACGTGCGCATTCTGCACCAGATGACACAGCCGGCCGACCACCCTGTAAACATCTACCACCCCGAGGGCGAATATCTTAAAGGACTCGTAATTTACGTTGAATAATAAAATAATATAGCATCAGCCGCGGCTGATGCTATATTTTTATCTATTTTCTCACCTGCCCGTCGCCACGGACAATCCATTTATAGGTTACAATCTCGTCGAGCGCCATAGGGCCGCGCGCATGGAGTTTCTGAGTGCTGATGCCAATCTCGGCGCCTAGGCCGAACTGCGCTCCGTCGGTAAACGATGTGGGAGCATTCTTGTAGACACACGCAGCATCCACCATCAGCAGAAAATCCTCGGCAACAGCATCGTCCTCGCTGATGATGCACTCGCTGTGCCCCGAGCCGTAGCGCGCAATGTGGGCAACAGCCTCGTCGGCGCTGTCGACACACTTCACAGCCATTGCGTAGCTTAAAAACTCTGTGCCGTAGCTGCTCTCGTCGGCTGCGAAGAGCAACTGCGAGGGGTAAGAGCCCTGCAGAGCCTTATAGGAATCGTTGTCGGCAAATATTTTCACACTCTTTTCGCACAGGGGCGCGGCAATCAACGGAAGGTCGGCGAGCCTGCTACGATGGATGAGCAGGCAGTCGAGAGCGTTACAGACGCTCACCCTGCGAGTCTTTGCATTGCAGATGATGTTCACTCCCTTTTCGAGGTCGGCGGCAGCATCGTAGTAGGCGTGACACACTCCCGCACCCGTCTCGATGACAGGGATGCGCGCATTCTCGCGCACATAATTTATAAGGGCACTGCTGCCGCGCGGAATTATAATATCCACATAGCCGCGCGCGCCGAGCAGAGCTGCCGTAGAGTCGCGGTCGGAAGGCAGTAACTGCACAATATATTTGTTTACATTATATTTCTCGAGTACCCTGTGGATGGTTGCAACGATAGTCTCGTTCGAAAAGCAAGCGTCGCTGCCACCTTTGAGCACACAGGCGCTGCCCGCCTTCAGGCAGAGTGAAAAGACGTCGAGAGTAACATTGGGGCGCGCCTCGTAGACAACGCCTATAACCCCGAAAGGCACCGCCACGCGCGACAGCTGCAGCCCGTTGGGGAGCACCGAGCGGCTCAGTTCCCTGCCCACGGGCGACTGCAGACGCGCCACGTTGCGCATGTCAGCGGCAATAGCCTCTATGCGGTCGCGTGTGAGCTTCAAGCGATCGTATTTCGGCTCGTCGGGCGACATTCTCGCAAGATCGCGGGCGTTAGCTTCCAAAATAGCTTCGCTATTGTTTACAACCTCGTCGGCAACCGCCAAAATTATTTCGTTTATCCTGTCGACATCCAATTTAAGAATCGAGCGCGACGCACTCTTCACCTCTTTGAAAATATCCTCAATAGCCATAAAATCCTACTCCAAATATAAATAATCGTAATGCACAATGGGCTTGCAGTCGTGTCGGCCCATAAACTCCCTTGCGTCGCTGCTGCCGTAGGCCGCGCGACCGATACCCAAGAGAGTGCCATCGTGCGAGAGCACGCGCACAAGGTCGTCCTTCTCGAAGTCGCCACCAACGGCAACCACCCCCACAGGCAAAATGCTGACAGCCTCGCTGCCGCACACACGCTCGACAGCCTTGCTGTTGAGACGAATCTCGCCTTTTACAAAGCCACCACTGTGGGCTATCCATTTTTTCACGCTCGAAATTGAGCTTTTCTTGGGCAGGAAACGTGTGCAAAGAACGTCGGCCGTCTGCGTCAGGAGTTTCACAAGCACCCCCTCGCTCTTTCCGTTGGCAATGATAACCTCGATGCCTTCGTCGGCCACCTTACGGGCAATGTTGCATTTTGTAATCATTCCCCCGCGTCCGAAGCCCGACTTTGCAGCGGTAATATACTCCGATAGGTCTCTGTCGGGCTCAACCTCGGGGATTACCGAAACGCCGGGAGTGCCGGGAACACCATTGTAGACACCATCCACGTTGCTGAGGATTACAAGCGCCTGAACATCCATCATTGTGGCAATGAGGCCCGAAAGTTCGTCGTTGTCGGTGAACATAAGCTCGGTCACGCTCACCGTATCATTCTCGTTGACGATGGGAAGAACACCATTGTCGAGCATCACCATCATGCAACTGCGCTGGTTAAGATAGTGACGGCGGGTAGAGAAATTCTCCTTCATCGTGAGCACCTGTCCCACGGGAATTCCATACTCGCGAAAAAGCTCGTAGTATCTGTTTATAAGCTTCGCCTGTCCCACGGCCGAGAAAAGCTGTCGCTGCTCCACGCTGTCCATCTTTTTATATTTGGACGAATCGAGGCGCAGTTCGCTGCGACCGCTGGCCACTGCACCCGAAGAGATTAGGATAACCTCTATTCCTGCACGGCGCAAAGAGGCTATCTGGTCGACAAGAGCCGACATCCGCGTCACGTCCAGCGTGCCGTCGGAGCGTGTGAGCACATTGCTGCCCACCTTCACCGCCACTCTTTTATATACACTCTCCATCGTCTATTTCTTTAAAGAGGCGCGCAGCCCCTCGATTACACTGTTCGTAAAGCCCGCAGCCTCCATCGCGTTGAGCCCTTTTATCGTAAGTCCGCCGGGAGTGGTAACTTTGTCAATTTCAGCCTCGGGGTGGGCATTGCCCGCAGAGAGCACGTCCACCGCCCCCTTCATTGTCTGCATCACTATGCGTTGCGCATCGTCGGGGCGGAATCCAAGCTCGACGCCGCCAACCATCGCCGCACGAATGTAGCGCATGGCAAATGCAATTCCGCACGAAGCGAGCGACGTTCCGGCCGCCACCAGTCGTTCCTCGACAAGCATCGCCTCGCCCAGCTCATTGAAAATGTCCAAGAGAGCCGCGTCCATAGCCTCGGTCGAGCGGGCCGATGCAATGAAAGTCATACTGCTCATGGTGGCAATCGCCGTGTTTGGAATTATAAGATAAACAGGAGGCAACGGAACAGCCTCTTTTTTCAGCCACTCGTCGAGCTGCGCAACGCCCAGGCCGCCGACCATGGAAGCTATCGCCTGCGTCGAATAATCGACGCAATTTTTAATCTCTTCCACCACCTGCTGCACCTTGTAGGGCTTCACGGCCAATATTATAAGGTCGGCCGCCGACGCAGCCTCACAATTATCAGTAGTTACATTTACGGCAGGAAATTCATTTTTTACAGCAGCCAATTTCCCAAACGAAGGGTTGGAAAGCCATATATTTTCGGCCGCAACCTTCGTTCCACGCGCAAGTCCACGCGCTAGGGCGCTGCCCATATTTCCTGCACCTATAATCGCTATCTTCATATTATTCACAGTTTGAAAAGTGCAAATTAATGTATAATGTTCCGAAAAAACAACCAAACAAAGAAAAAAATCTTCGCCTATAATTTTGCCGAATCAAAGAGAATAGCTATCTTTGCACCCTGTTAAGCCATTACACACTTTTTATCAGTTACCAGACTAATAAATAAGAAATAAAAAAAATAATATAATATCATGAAAAAAGAGATTCATCCCGCAGCGTATCGTCCCGTTGTTTTCAAAGACATGTCAAACGGCGACTGCTTCCTTTCACAGTCTACATGCAACACAAAGGACACAATTGAGTTCGAGGGCCAGACCTATCCCCTTATCAAGCTTGAGATTTCTAACACTTCTCACCCTTTCTACACAGGTAAAGCTAAACTCGTGGATACAGCAGGTCGCGTAGACAAGTTCATGAGCCGCTACGGCAAGACTTTGAAGAAGTAATAACTCTTTACAAGCAAAAGCAAAGGGTGTGTCAAAAAATATTTTTGACACACCCTTTTTTGTTTCTCAAAAGGCTGAAAAAACAAAATATACTATGAAGACTACACTAAGAAAAGCTATCTTTTTATTGACAACAGCCATCTTGCTCGCAAGCAATGCAGCGTTTGCGTGGGAGGGAATGCATATGCCCCCGCTGCACGTCGATGGCAACCAACTGAAAGACCCCAACGGCAACATCGTAAAGCTGCACGGATACGCGCAGACATTCAGCCCTTGGTTCAACGAGCGCGGCCGCCGCTGGAACAACTACGACGTCGAAGGGTGTCTGCGATACAACAAAGGCATCATCGATGGCATCATGGCCGCAGGATGGAAGATGAGTTTCGTGCGCATGCACATGGACCCCTATTGGTCGAACACCCCCGGAGTGCGCACAAAAGGCGAGAATGACATTTCGGCATTCAGTTTCGAGCGCTTCACAAAATATCTTGACGAAGTGTTCGTGCCCATGGCCGAGTATGCAATAGAAAAAGGAATGTATGTGGTGATGCGTCCGCCGGGAGTGTGCCCCGAGAAGATTGCCGTGGGCGACGACTATCAAAAGTATCTGCTGAAAGTGTGGCGCCACGTTGCGCAGCACAAAAAACTGAAGAACCACCCGAATATTATGTTCGAGCTTGCCAACGAGCCTATAAACATCGTTGGCAGCGACGGCACAGTGGGCGGAGGCTCAAAAGCGCAGTTCGAGCAGCTGCACCTATATTTTCAGGAAGTTGTCGACACTATGCGCGCGCAGGGCTGTAACAACATTCTGTGGGTACCCGGCCTCGGCTACCAATCGAAATATGCAGGATACGCCGACTACCCCATCAAAGGCGAGAATATAGGATACGCAGTGCACATCTACCCCGGATGGTTCGGCAGCAGCCACAACTACGAAGCTTTTGCACGAGGCTGGAAAGAGGATGTGCAGCCCGTTGCCGACTTTGCCCCCATCATGATTACAGAAATGGACTGGGCCGACAAAAAGTATAATGCATCGTGGGGCAAGGCACACACAGGCGTTGCCGGCGACCACAATTTCGGTGCGAACTTTAAGAAGATTACCGACGACGCGGGCAACGTAAGCTGGCTGCTCTTCACCTCTCCCGAGTTTCTTGCAGCCTTCAAGGACGAGCCGGCAAAGGATGGCAACTACACATTCCTCACCGACCCCGAGGCCTGCCCGTGGCCCATCTACCATTGGTACCAGGAGTACGCCAAGAGCAACTATCCGCGAAAGATGTTCACCCGCACATCCTCGGCCGACAACGGCGACGGCACATTCACGAATCCTGTGGTATTCGGCGACTTTCCCGACCCGGACGTCACACGTGCGGGCGATACATATTATATGGTATCCACCACCATGCACATTTTCCCCGGCGCAACAATCCTGCAGTCGAAGGATCTTGTAAACTGGGAGTATTGCTGCAACCCTCTCGAAGCCATCGAGAACAGCGAGCCCTACAACCTCGAAAATGGCAAGAACAGATACAGCCGAGGACAGTGGGCCACGGCGCTGCAATATAATAAAGGTAAATTTTACATGCTTTTCAACACCCTCGACGACGGAGGCTTTCTGCTCACGAGCAGCGACATTAAAGGGCCGTGGAAAAAGCAGAAGCTGGAGAGCGGATTCTACGATTGCGGCCTTCTCTTCGACGGCGACGACACATACGTTGCATACGGAATAAACAATATACGCATTGCCAAGGTCGACGATAATTTCAAGAGAATAGAGGACAAAGAGGTTGCAAAATACAGCGTAAAGAGCGGGCTCGAGGGCAGCCGTCTGTACAAGATTGGCGACTACTATTATATATACGCCACCTACGGAGGGTTCCCCGCCTACCAGACAATTTTCCGTTCGAAAAACATCTTCGGCCCCTACGAAGAGAAGTTCCTGCTCGACGATAGAAACATCCACCAGGGCGCGCTTGTCGCGACAGAGAGCGGCGAATGGTGGACGGTGCTTTTTGCCGACAAAGGAGCATACGGCCGCATGCCCTATCTGCTTCCCGTAAGCTGGAAGGATGGATGGCCCTCGATAGATGTCAACAGCGACAAGAGCGAAGTGTACAAAAAGCCCCGCATCGGCAACGGAGCGGCAACAGCAAAAGCACTACCCACGAACGACAACTTCCGCCACTATAATTTAGGGCTGCAGTGGGGCTGGAACCACAATAGCGACAAGAGCCGTTGGTCGCTCACCGAGCGTCCGGGATTCATGCGTCTGCACACGGCAAGCGTCACAGACAATTTCTATCAGGCGCGCAACACACTGACGCAGCGCATCATGGGCATCCACAATGGCGACGGCCTCTCATACGGAACAGTGGCGATGGATATTTCGCAGATGAAGAGCGGCGACGTTGCCGGCCTTGCGGTGATGCAGGACCCCTCGGCGTTCATCGCCATCAAGCAGCAGGGCAAGAAAAGATACATTATGCACTCGACCCTATCGCTGCGCAAGGGAGAGAAAGAAGAGATTACAGGCGAGAGAATAAAGGCCGGCACCATCTATCTGCGTGCAGTGTGCGACTACCGAAGCAGCAAGGCACGCTTCTACTACAGCACCGACAATGTAAATTACAAGCCCTTCGGCGGGGAACTTTCGATGAAGTTCGACCTTTCGGTCTTCACAGGAAACAAATTCGCTATCTTCAACTACGCGACAAAAGCACTCGGCGGCCACGTGGACGTAGACTGGTTCACCACCGAGCCGCAGTTTGACGAGGCTACATTCTACGACGAGAATTTCGAGACATACAGCGAGGAGTCACTCTCATTGGAGAAGATAGAATTCTCGCACGGCGCTAGCGCCACACTGCTCACGGGCAGCGCACGCAGCATGGAACTTACGGCCCACTACAAGGACGGACACACGAGCGACATTTCTTCGCTGGGAAAATACAGCGGCTACGACAAGAGCATAATATCCACCGAGAATGGACGACTGACGGCACTGAAAGATGGAGCAACCACCATCACCGCCACATTCAAGGGCGCGCGCGGCGACGAGAAAAATTGTACAATGAAGATAGAGGCAACAACCTTCCCGATGGTGAAAGGAGAGTTCAACCCCTCAATATGGGAGAATGGTACTTTCGACGAGAAGAGCCGCACGGCCACCACAGGCAAGTACGGATTCGCCGGATGGAGGTACAGCAAGGCTCTCGACCTCACCAAGCATAAGTATCTTATTGTTGAGGTGAGTGGCGGCGACAACTGCGGCCTTTCGTTCCGCATGTTCGACACAAACAACTATTGGAGCGACTGCGCAGCCTTTGACTTCAACGGCAAAAAACGTCTGGTGATTGCCACCGACAGCATTGTCCGCAACAAGGAAAAAGCAAAGAAATTCGAGGCGGAGCACGTGTACATACTCGGCTTTTGGTCGACGGGCGGAGTGCCTTTCACTATAGAAAAAATCTATTTCAGCGACGAAGAATAAGAACACACGAATGAACCACAAAAAAAGCGGCCCGCTTCATGCGAGCCGCTTTTACATTTATAATAAAGGATATTACTCCTCGAATCCGTTAGGATTGTTCTTCTGCCAGTTCCAGCTGTCGCGGCACATCTCCTCGATGCCGAACTGAGCCTTCCAACCAAGCTCTGCCTCGGCCTTTGCAGGGTTACAATAGCATGTGGCAATGTCTCCCGGACGACGGGGCTTGATAGAATAGGGAACGGGAACCTCATTTACCTTCTCGAAAGCTTTTACAACGTCGAGCACTGAATAGCCCTGACCTGTACCGATGTTGTAAACAGCTGCGCCCTTCTTCTCAACGATAGCTTTCAACGCAGCAACGTGAGCACGAGCGAGGTCTACTACGTGAATGTAGTCGCGAACACCTGTACCGTCGTGTGTGTCGTAGTCGTCGCCAAAGACACCAAGTTCCTCGCGTTTGCCCACTGCTGTCTGTGTGATGTAGGGCATGAGGTTGTTGGGAATACCGTTGGGGTTCTCACCAATAGTACCACTCTTGTGAGCACCGATGGGGTTGAAGTAACGGAGAAGAACTACGTTCCACTCGTTGTCGGCTTTCTGAATATCCAAAAGCACCTCTTCGAGCATAGACTTTGTCTGTCCGTAGGGGTTGGTGCATTTGCCTTTGGGGCACTCCTCGGTGATGGGGATGATAGCGGGGTCGCCATAAACTGTTGCACTTGAAGAGAAAATGATGTTCTTGCAACCATTCTGACGCATTACATCTACAAGAACGAATGTACCGTTCATATTGTTCTCGTAGTACTCAAGAGGCTTAGAGCAGCTCTCGCCCACAGCTTTCAAGCCTGCAAAGTGGATACAAGCATCGAACTTGTGCTCGTCGAATACTTTCTGCAAGCCCTCGCGGTCGCGGATATCAACTTTGTAGAAAGGAACCTCCTTGCCGATAATCTTTGCAACGCGCTGCAACGAAATGGGAGAAGCGTTGTACAGGTTGTCAACTACTACTGCCTCGTGACCGGCCTCTACAAGTTCAATCAAGGTGTGGCTACCGATGAAGCCAGCACCACCAGTTAATAAGATTTTCATTTTCTTTAATTTATTATAGTTTGTAAATTTGCTGGTGCTATATAATTCCCCTTAAGGTATAATATAATTTATCGCAAAATTACAACTTTTTATGCAACATCAAAATTATTAATGGATTTTATTGCTATTTTTGCTCACGAAAAATAAGAAACAGGATGAAACTTTACGCAGCACCATTACAGGGATTCACAGAGGCCACTTGGCGCAACATTCACAGCGAGATTTTCGGTGGCATCGACAGCTATGTTACTCCTTTTATAAGAATAGAAAAGGGGGAGATACGCAGCAAGGACGTACGCGACATTGAGAAAAAGAACAATAGCGTGGATCATCTTGTTCCGCAGCTGATAGCCGCAACACCCGAAGAGTTTATTCCACTGGTGGAGTTTATCGTCGCGCAGGGCTACAGCGAGGTTGACATTAATATGGGCTGTTCGTTTGCCCTGCAGGTGCGCAAATGCCACGGTGCGGGACTGCTGCCCCACCCCGACAAGGTAGAGGCGCTGATGAAGGCTGCTGAGAAGTTCCCCGAGGTCTCTTTCTCGGTAAAGATGCGACTCGGATGGGAGAGTAAAGAGGAGTGGCGCGCACTGCTGCCCATCCTGAATGACTCGACCCTGTCGCGCATCACTCTGCACCCGCGCACAGGGCGCGAGCAGTATCGCGTCGCTGCCGACTGCGAGGAGTTTGCACGTTTCTACGAGGAGTGTCGCCATCCGCTTGTCTATAATGGCGACCTTACGTCGCTCGAGGATATGAACAGGATTGCCGAGCGTTTCCCCCGTCTCGAAGGATTGATGATGGGACGCGGGCTGCTTGCTAACCCTGCGATTGCCTTGGAGTACAAGCAGCAGCGAGTATTTTCGCACGGCGAAAAGGCGTCGCTCATCGCGCGTTTCCACGAGAAATTCTATGATATTATGTCTGCGAGGTTGCAGGGAAACACTCAATTTTTGAGTAAGTTCAAGCCTTATTGGGAGTATCTGTTGCCGGACATGGAGAAGCGTGACAGGAAGGCTATTCAGAAGGCGTCGACCATTGAGAAGTATCTTGCTGCGGTGAATGGTGCGCTTGCAAGGTATTAGGATTTACAAATACACATTATGGGGATTGAGGATTTTGTTTCTTCAATCCCTGTATTTTTTTACCATTAATCTTTCTTGCTATACGAATGGCTGTTTTTTCTATATGTACTTTGGCGCCCAAAGTACCAAAGGCCCGGCACGCGGAAAGTGCATTGCTTTTTGCGAACTTCGCCTGCGCTCATAGCGTGTGAAAATAAATTTTCACCCATTCGCTAGCACGAACTTTCGGCTCGTTCTTTGTTCACAAGTTGCCGAAAGGCAACATTCCTCAGTCAAACGAGCCTTGCCACTCAAGCCTATCGTATGTATTTCGGGTGCTGTGGAACTCCTTCAGTTATCCACGCGATGCGTGTATAACTAGCAGTCAAACAGTCTTTGCCTTCGGCGAACTTTGGCCGCACTCGCTTTGCAACCTGCAAGTAAACTTGCGTTACGCTCGTTTGCACAAACTTTCGCACTATTCCCGAAAAACATACGGGCTCTCACTGTGCCCTTTAACGGTGCCGGAA
>JAFYPH010000014.1 GCA_017547585.1 Bacteroidaceae bacterium
AAGTTCTCTACAAAACCCGAGGGTAGTATCAGACGGGCAAGTTCAATAAGTATCTTTTCGTCCTGCATATTCTTATGTTATTTTACAATGCGAAGATAATATTTTTATAACATCCCCCCAACTTTTGCAGGTGAGCCAAAAATTCTATTATAAAAGTCTCATTATCGGATAAAATTAAGACAGCCACCCAAAAGGTGGCTGCTTAAGAGGTGCCTGGCAGATTCGAACTGCCGTGGACGGTTTTGCAGACCGCTACCTAGCCTCTCGGTCAAGGCACCATTTTATATTTTAACGGGCTATTGCCCATTTGCGGTGCAAAGGTAAGACTATTTTTTTGAATCACAAGCATAAAGTGCATTTTTTTACATAAAAATCCTATTTTTCGCCCACAAAAGGCAAGATTATGGGCAAAAGCACTATCTTTGGATAAGATAGGCGGCGCCTCGGCAATAAAAAAAAGCGAGCTTTTTTTGTATTGCCCTCGGCTTGCACTATCTTTACAACGAAAAAGAAGAGCAACAGCCAAGCACCATGCGCAGAAAAGTAAGGCAATATATAGAAAGGAACAATCTCCTCGCACCGGGCGACAAAGTAATCGTCGCGCTGAGCGGAGGAGCCGACTCTGTTGCCCTGCTGCACATTCTTGCAAGGCTCGACTATGAGATTGAGGCTGTGCACTGCAATTTCCATCTGCGTGGCGAGGAGAGCATGCGCGACGAAGAGTTTGTGCGTGCGCTGTGCAACAGGATGGAGGTGAAACTGACCGTTGCCGACTTTGACACACACGCATATGCAGCAGAAAAGAAAATCTCCATAGAAATGGCTGCACGCGAACTGCGTTACGACCTTTTCGAGCGCAAGAGAGAGGAGACAGGCGCCACAGCCATCGCCGTCGCCCACCACAGGGACGACGTTGCCGAGACAATGATTCTTAACCTGATGCGCGGCACGGGAATAAAAGGACTGCACGGAATAAGAGCAAAGAACGGCTACATTGTGCGTCCGCTGCTCGGCTGCAGCAAGCAGGAGATTCTCGACTATCTGGCCCGCTTCGACGAAAAGTTTGTCACCGACAGCAGCAATCTGAAGAACGACTACACGAGAAACAAAATACGCCTTGAGATTCTCCCGCTGATGCGCGAGATTAACCCCTCAATATGCGCCACACTCGCCGAGACTGCCGAGAGGATAGCCGAGGCCGAAAAGGTGTACGACAGAGGCATCGACGAGGGACGCTCGCGCGCGGTTGCCGCCGAGAGCATCGACATTGAGGCGCTGCTCGAAGAGCCGTCGCCCCTTGCCCTGCTGCACGAGACGCTGCACCCGCTGGGCTTCAACAGCGCCGTGTGCGAAGAGATTCTGCGCAACATCGTCGGCGGCGAGAGCGGAAAAACATACAAAAGCCCCACCCACACAGTCAGCAGAGACCGCAGCCGCCTGCTCATTCAGCCGGCCGAGGCAAGCGCCACACTCACTGTAAACGAAGAGCTTGCACCAGACTGCAAGGTAACGACCGTCTATGGCGAAATTACAGCCGAGAGACTCCCCTTCGACGGCACAATAGAGAAGAGCGCAAACGTGGCAATGCTCGACTGCGAGAGGCTCACACTGCCGCTCACACTGCGCAACGTAGAGACGGGCGACAGGTTCCGCCCATTTGGAATGCGCGGCAGCAAGCTCGTGAGCGACTATCTTACCGACCGCAAAAAATCGCTCGTCGAAAAGAGACGACAGCTTGCGGTGACCGACGCCGAAGGCACCATCGTGTGGCTGGTGGGCGAAAGAATTGCCGCCCCATTTGCAGTAGGCAAAGGGACGGCACATATTATCAGACTCACGTGGAAGCCCGCGTGACTATTTCTCCAATTCCTTGAGAGTGGCAGCCGCATCGGGGTGCCCATATTTCGCAGCATTTGAAAGATTGGCCTTCGCAGCATCCTTGTTGCCTTTGAGCATCTGGCAGCGTGCCAGCAGATAGTAGGCATCGGCATTGTCGGGCGCAACCTTAACAGCCTTTTCGAGCACAGGAAGAGCATCGTCTATAAGATTCACACGGTAGCAGACGCGACCTTTCTCGAGCAGGAAAAGAATATTATCGGGGTCGAGACGCAGAGCAACCTCAATGTCGGCAAGAGCCAGCCTGTACATTTTTCCATTATACTCGGCCTGCTCGCGCAGATAGTAGAAGTTGGCATTCATCCTATTGTTCAAGATGTTAGCATAGACATTATAGTCGAGCACAGCCTCGCGGTAACGTCCCGCGCGGTACTTCATAAGTCCACGGTTGAGGATGTAGGGAGCCATGGCAGCCACAGGCACTCGACCGAAAGTGGCAATGGCACTATCCTGGTAGAGGATAGCCGCATCGCTGTCGCCGAGAATCTCTTTGCAGTTGGCCGCAAGCACATAAATTTCGGCATTCGAAAGGTTGGTGCCCGTCAGCGCAGAGTAGCAATCGAAGGCTCCCGCAAAGTCGCGCTTCGTGTAAAGAATGTGACCTTTCAGACGAGTGTACACGGGAAGCTGTTCAATCTCCAATGCCTTGTTCACATAGAGCAGCGCCGAGTCGAGCGCAAAGATAGTGTTCGCCGCAGAATCGCTGTATAGTTTGTTCGCATAGATGGTGTTTGCCTTGTGGTAGTAAACTTCGTCGGCCTTCGTGGCAAGAGCAAGCGCACGCTCCCACTCGGCAGCCGCAGCAGGATACTTTTTCAGCTTCACGGCATTGTACTCGGCCGTGTAAAGGTATCCATTATGGCTCTGCGGGAATTGTTCTTTAAAGACGTCGAGCATCTGCTTGTAGGCGACGCTGTCCGACGAGAATGATTGCAGCAACAGAGCCGAGAGCGCCTCTTCCTCGTTCTCGGGAAGCGCCTTCTTGATGCCTATGCGCGCGAAGCGGCCGCTGCTGTAGTCCTTGGCCTTTATCGACAGCGATTTTACATAGTTTGCTGCAAGCGCATGGCTGCGCATAGTGTCGCCGCCCGCAACAGGCTGCAACAGAGCCACAAGCTCGCCGTTGGCATTCACCAAAGGTGCCGCGACGCTCTTTTCGTTCGCAGGCAGCCTGAGAGTATAATAGAGGTAGGAGCCACTCACCGTGTCCACCTTCTCCACGGCAGCCTCGGCAATGGCACCGCTCTTTTTCACCCCGTAAGAGACCATGTGCAGCGCATCGCCCTTCACGGCGGGAAGCGACGAGAATTCCACCACCTTAATTTTCTTGTCGGGGAGCACAGAGAGACGCACGCAGTCGTATGTCTCGTCGGCACCCAGCACCTTCTGGATGGGACGCGCAACCCCGCGATTGTCGATGGCCACAGCGCTGTCGCCGTCAACAAAGAGAGAGTACGACGAGAAGAAGCTGCCATCGGCACCAACAAAGACTCCGAGGCCGCTGCGCAGCAGTTCTCCATTCTTGAACACAAGCACGCTCGCCACTGAATTGCGCACGGCGGCAACCTTCTTCGAGGGCTTGGAGTAGCCGGCAACGACCACCGCCAGCAGTATAAAAAGAAAAAGTTTTCTCATTCTTCTATCGACATTTGTTTACGAAAGATGACGCTGACGCACAGCCTCGTAAAGGATTACAGCCGTTGCCACAGAAACATTGAGCGACTCTATTTTTCCATACTGGGGAATAGATACCCAATCGTCGCACAGCGCAAGATGCTCCGAGGGGATTCCTGTATCCTCGGCACCCATCACAATGCACACGGGCACGTTAAAATCGCTCTGCGTATAGTTGATTTTTCCACGCTCGGTGGCACACACGATGCGGAATCCGCTCGCCTTCAGATATTTAATAGTCTCGGTGATATTCTTCTCGCGGCACACGGGGAGAGTGTGCAACGCACCCGCCGAAGTCTTTACGGCGTCGGCATTCACTGTCACACTGCCGTGCGAGGGAATGATGATGGCATCGACACCTGCACACTCGCATGTACGGGCGATGGAGCCGAAGTTACGCACGTCGGTGATTCCGTCGAGCAGCACCAACAGCGGGTCTTTACCCTCTTCGAAAAGATAGGGGACGAATGTCTCGACGCTCGCATACTCCACAGCCGACACAAAGGCAATTACTCCCTGATGATTCTTGCGGGTGATGCGGTTGAGTTTCTCTACCGGCACACGCTGCACAGGAATACTGGTACCTTTGACAGCCGCGAAGAGCTCACGCGAAAGCTCGCTCAGAATGTCGCGCTTAATAAGAATCTTGTCAATCTCTTTACCGGCGTCTATCGCCTCGAGCACGGCGCGAACGCCGAATATCATTTCATTTTTTACCTGCATAGTAATTGTTGTTTTTATATTTGTAGGGCAGCAACGAAGCATCTTCGCGCTGCAATTATTTCTGCATTAAAAGGTTACGTGCCGCATCGAGAGCCGAGTCGGTCATCTGCTCGCCGCTAATCATCTGGGCAATCTCTTTCACGCGCTCGTCGGTGGAGAGAGAGACAATCTTTGTGCGTGTGCCACCCTCGCCCTCCTCTTTGTACACTTTATAGTGTTCGCCGCCGAGAGCCGCCACCTGCGGCAAATGGGTGATGCTTATCACCTGACGTTTGAGGCCTCCCATCTGCTGCATGAGCTTACCCATGCGCTCGGCGAGGACACCCGAGACACCCGTATCAATCTCGTCGAAGATGAGTGTGGGCATTGCCACATACTCGGCGATGATGGACTTGAGCGCAAGCATCACACGCGCCATTTCTCCGCCCGAGGCAACGTCGGCCAGCGGCTGCAGAGGACTGATGCTGTTGGCCGAGAAGAGGAAGCCTGCAATGTCGCGACCGGTGGGGGTAAAGTCGTCGGCCACGGCAAAATCGACCTCGAAACGTATCATGGGCATTCCCAGCGACACGAGGATGGAGGTTATCTTCTCTTGCAGCGCAAGAGCCGAGGCGCGACGCTGCTCGGTCAGTTTTTCGCAGAGAGCGTCAAGCTCGTCACGCTGGCGGGCACACTCTTTTTCGAGTGCCTCTATGCGGTCGTCGCCGCCTGTTATCTGTTCCACACGTGCACGGTAGTCGGCCGCCACGGCAAGAAGCCCGGCAATGTCCGCCACGCGGTGTTTCTTGAAAAGGTCGTACATCAGTGTCAGCCTGCTCTCTACCTGTTCGAGACGCGCGGGAGAGAAGCTGTTGCCATCGAGTTTGCGGCGAAGCTCCTCGCAGCAGTCCTTCAGTTCCAGATAGTTACTCTCCATTCTCTCGGCAAGAGCATCGGCCGCCGGATAGTGACGCGAGATTTTCTCCATGGACGAGACAGCCTCGCGCAGAGACTGCAGCATACTCTTCTCGTCATTGTCGAGCAGCGTCACTGCATTGTAAAGAGCCGCCTGAATATCCTCGGCGTGCGCAAGCTGCAGAGCCTCTTGTTCGAGCTCTTCCTGCTCGCCCTCGCTGAAGGCGGCACTCTCAATCTCCTCGAGCTGGAAGCGCAACCACTCCTCGTCGCTGCGCACAGCCTCAAGCTCTTTGCGTGCGCGGAGCAGCTCCTTGCGGTTGCTCTCGTAGCTGCGGAAAAGCGTACCATAGTCGGCAAGAAGAGTGCTGTTCCCTGCAAGAACATCGAGCACATTAAGCTGGTAGTTCTTGTTGCCCAGCAACAGATTCTTGTGCTGCGAGTGTATGTCAATGAGTTTGCCGCCAAGCTCTTTCAGCAGAGCCGCCGACACAGGAGAGTCGTTCACGAAGAAACGGCCCCTGCCCGTCGCCGAAAGTTCGCGACGGATGATGCACTCGGCAGCATCATACTCAAGCTCATTCTCCTCGAAGAAGCTCTCGAGCGAGAGTGAGGAGATGTCGAAACAGCCCTCGATGATGCATTTGTCGGCACCCTCGCGCACGTGCTTGGCGTCGGAACGCTCGCCCATGAGCATGGACATTGCGCCCAGGAGCACAGACTTTCCGGTACCCGTTTCACCGGTAATCACAGAAAAGCCCGAAGAAAAATCGACGTCGAGCTTCTCAATCAGTGCATAGTTCTTTATATGTAACGAAGTGAGCATGATTCCTTATCAGATGGTTGAAATTTTATCCCACGATGACGAGAGTGAGGGGTTGATGCCCGAGAGAATCTCCACTACCTTTTTCTTCTCTTTCTCGTCGCCCTTCGAGAAGATGTTCACAAGTTCCTCTTGCTTGTACTCGGTGAAGAGCTTGGGGAAGTAAGAGAGCGGACGCTCCTGGTAGCCCGCCTGCAAAAGTTCGAGGCTCTTGGCAATCTCTTCGCGTCCTTTGTCGGGCTCGCGGAACATAATGTCGAAGCCTTTGCGGTGGAATTGGTACATCATCTGGCGCACAGCAATCATCGAAGAGTTCATATAATCGTCGATGATGGTGAAGCGGTTGCGGGTGCTTGTTCCCGACTGCCAGCCTGTGCCTCCCAGGCTCTGCGCGCCGGTGGCAATGTTCATCGCCTTGTTCAGAAACTCCGAGCCTCCAAGCTCGCCCATCGTGTCCATGTCCATTCCTATGATGAGGTGGGCGTAAAAGGCAATCACCGCCACAAGATTGTTGTCGAGGTTGTCCTCGCGAAACTCGAGGCGGTCGTAGGCCATATATTTGAATTTAATATCATTATCTTGATATTTGAACACAGGAGTGCTGTACGACGAGCCGTAGACGGGACGCAACGACTGCACCATCAGCGTGCAACCGAACGTGCCATCCTCGGCGTACGACTCTACCACAAACGAAAAGTTACACGATATTCGCTCGTACTCTTCGTACTCGAAGCTCGTCCACTTTGTATTGTTTATAAACTCGTCGAGCGAGGTTTTCAGCACATCGAAGACCTCGGTGTTCGTTCCCTGAATCTTTTCGGTGTTCAGAGTGACGTTGGCCTTGAGCTCCTGCGCCGCCGCGTTTGCAGGCACAAGCATCAACAGCAGCAGCGACACGAAGAGCGTCGAAAGATGCTTCACAATGTCGCGGGCAACCTCTTTTTTGCTCTTCAGAGGATACTGCGTAGCCTTCTCGGCGTCGATTATTGTCACTTTGTTTGTGTCCACCGCAAAGCCCGCGCCCTTGTCCTCCAATGAGTTAAGAACAATAAAGTCGAGATTCTTGCGAGCTAGTTTGTCGCGTGCATTGCTCTCGGCGTTGTTGGTCTCCAGCGCAAAGCCCACCAGACGCTGGTCGGGACGCTTCGCGGCACCCAACGACGCGGCAATGTCGGGAGTAGGCTTCAGTTCGAGCAGCAGATTGCCGCCCTTTTCGCGCTTGATTTTTTCGGTAGCCTTGTTGTCGGGCGTAAAATCGGCAACGGCGGCACAGAGGATAGCCGCATCGGCATCCTCGAACTCGCTGCGCGCAGCCTCGTACATCTCCGAGGCCGACTCCACGTCTATACGCTTGATGGACGCATGGGGAGTCTTCAGCGACACGGGGCCCGCAACAAGAGTAACATCGGCGCCACACGCTGCACACTCCTCGGCAAGGGCAAAGCCCATCTTTCCCGACGAATAGTTACCGATGAAACGCACCGGGTCTATTTTCTCGTATGTGGGGCCGGCAGTAATCACCACCTTCTTTCCCGCCAGCGACGACGAAGAGGAGAAGAACTCCTCCAGATGGCGCACAATATTCTCGGGCTCTTCCATTCGGCCCTTGCCCACCAGATGGCTGGCAAGCTCACCCGAAGCGGGCTCTATTATTCTGTTACCGTAGCTCTTGAGAATCTCAAGATTGCGCTGCGTCGACGGGTGGGCGTACATATCCAGGTCCATCGCCGGAGCGACAAACACAGGAGCCTTCATCGACAAATAGGTGGTAACCAGCAGATTATCGGCAACGCCGGAAACCATTTTTCCTATTGTGGCAGCCGTAGCCGGAGCGATAATCATCGCATCGGCCCAGAGGCCCAGGTTCACGTGGCTGTTCCACTCTCCGCTGCGCTCGTTGAAAAACTCGCTGAGCACATTGTTGCCCGAGAGAGTCGAGAGTGTCAGCGGAGCGATGAACTCCTTCGCGGCAGGGGTCATCACCACCTGCACTTCGGCACCGGCCTTCACCAATAAACGAACAAGTATAGCGGCCTTGTAGGCAGCTATACTTCCCGTTATTCCCAAAACTATTTTTTTTCCTTTCAGCATATATTTTACTCTTTTAACGAACGGAGCCTAACCTCGGTAAGCTTCTGTTTGGTGTTGAGCGGAAAATCGCCGTTCATCATCCATCCGTAGTAGCCAGGGTCGCGCTGCAGCACGTCGGCGACAAGCATTCCCTTGTATCGGCCGAAGTTGAAGACCTCGCGACCAGCCTCGTCGTACACCATACGTCCCGCATAGTCGACGTTGCGCGAGAACGAAGAGTACTGCGACAGGAATTCCACGTCATTCTGCAGCACATCAGGATATTTATCAAGCTGGGCCATCAGAATCTCGTACGTCGCACGAGTATCGGCAAGAGCACTGTGGGCATCGACAAGCTCGCCGCCGCAATAGAATTTATATGCGGCCGAGAGCGTGCGCTGCTCGAGCTTGTGGTAGATTACCTGCACATCCACTGCATTGTGACGGCTGAGGTCGATGTCAACCTGTGCACGCAGGAACTCCTCGGCAAGCATGGGAACATCGAAGCGGTTGGAATTGAAACCTGCAATGTCGCAGCCCTCAAAATCGGCAGCAATGTCGCGCGCCACCTCTTTGAAGGTGGGGCAATCCTTAACATCCTCGTCGTAAATTCCATGCACGGCCGACGCCTCGGCGGGAATGGGCATTCCCGGGTTTATGCGCATGTTTCTCGACAGCTCGTTGCCGTTGGGCATCACCTTAATGTAGCATATTTCCACGATGCGGTCGGTGGGAACATTGACGCCCGTCGTTTCGAGGTCGAAGAATATAATAGGTTTTTTAAGATTCAGTTTCATCTGTTACTCTGTTAACATCATAGGCATCAACAACATAAGAAGCTCTTGCTGGCCAACCTGCTCGGCGGGAACCATCACACCTGCGCGTGAAGGATCGGCAAGTTCAATAACGACCTCGCGTCCGGGGATGTTGCCGAGAATGTCGATGAGGAACGACGCGCTGAAGCCGATGTTCATGGGAGCACCCTCGTAGCTGCAAGTGAGGCTCTCCTCGGCAAATGTAGAGAAGTCTGTATCCTGTGCCGAGATTATCATATTGTTGTCCTGCAGATGGAGTTTCACGAGGCTCACCTGTGACGAGAAGATTGCCACGCGACGCAATGCGCTTATCATGGCTGCGCGATCGATGGTAATCTTGCGGGGGTTATTCTGCGGGATTACAGAGTTGTAGTTGGGGTAGCGTCCCTCGATGAGACGGCACACAAGGCGGTAGTTTGCCAATGCAAAGATGGCGAAACGGTCGTCGAACTCAATAACTGCCTCGCTCTCGCCGTCACGTGCAAGAAGGCTCTTGAGAAGGTTAGCAGGCTTCTTGGGCAGGATGAACGCCGATTTTTCGGCACCTGTAACAGAGAGGTCGCGGCAGCGAACGAGCTTGTGACCATCCGATGCAACCATTGTCACGCTCTCGGGAGTAAAGTCGAAATAGATACCGCACATTACGGGACGAATCTCGTCGTCGGCAGCTGCGAAGAGCGAGCATGAGATTCCGTTTGAGAGCACCTCCGAGGGGATTGCAATCTTCACAGCATTCTCGCCCATTACGGGAGCCGAGGGATACTCGTCGGCATTCATGCCCACCATGCTGTATTTACCATTCTGGTAGTAGATTGTAATTTCGAGGTTGTCTTTGTTGACCTCGAAGCGCAAAGGCTGCTCCGAAATCTCTTTCAAAGAGTCGAGCAGAATCTTCGACGACACTGCGAAACGGATATCCTCGGAGCTCTCGACAACCTCGAAAGAGGTGTTGAGAGTATTATCGTTGTCCGACGCTGTAAGGCGCAGGATGTTACCCTCTATTTCGAACAGGAAACAGTCGAGCACAGGAATTGTGTTCTTTGAATTTATCACACGGCTGATAGCCTGCAAATGGCTCGTAAGCGTCGAGCTTGATACAATGAAATTCATATTGTTAGTGTTTTTATGTTTATTCTAAAATGGATTTTGCATAGTCGCAAAAGGCGGCTCTTGCAGCGAGCCCGACACATGCACAAAAGCATCGGAGTTCATGTTACAAAAATAACACATGATAAGCGAAAATCAAAATAAGGCCGACGCTTTTTTAGGGGTGCAGTGAGCAGAAAATAGCACAAAAACAAAAAAATGGCGAAAAAGAGTTCGTTTTTCGCAAAAATGAATTAATTTCGCACTAAATTGAATTCAACAACATGGAAATTACAGGAAAAATTATCGCAGTGCTGCCTGAGAGAGGCGGCGTTTCAAAGACAGGTAACGAGTGGAAGACACAGGAATATGTGATTGAGACTCACGAGCAGTATCCCCGCAAAATGTGTTTCAACGTATTCGGTGCCGACAAGATTGCACAGTTCAATATACAGGCAGGCGAGGAAATGACAGTATCATTCGACATCAACGCTCGCGAATACAATGGCCGTTGGTACAATGACATCCGCGCATGGCGCGTAGAGCGTGGCGTTGCTCCCGCACCCGCAGAGTTTGCTCCCGCAACAAACGCACCCGCAGCCAATGCTGTAGATTTCTCTTCGCAGAGCGAGGCCGACGACCTTCCCTTCTAAACTAAAGAGAACAGATAAAAAGTATAGCCCCAAAGTCGAAAACTTTGGGGCTATACTTTTTATATTCAATCAATTATTCGCCGTAAACTTTGATAATCTGCTCCATATATTTACCAAAATGTATCCTTTTTTCTTTTTTTGAGAAAAATTTCACGGCTGCCGAAAAGCAAAAAAAGAGTGCCCCGACACACGTCGAAGCACCCTATAAAATTTATAAAAAACTCCTTTTTACGAATTCATGCTTATAAGGAATTCAGCATTATCCTTTGTCTTTTCGAGCCTGTCTTTCACAAACTCCATCGCCTCCATGGGAGTCATGTCCGCAAGATATTTGCGCAGAATCCACATTCTGTCAAGAGTCTGTTTATCAAGCAGAAGGTCGTCGCGACGGGTGCTCGATGCAATGATGTTCACCGCAGGGAACACACGCTTGTTGCTGAGCGAACGATCGAGCTGAAGCTCCATGTTACCCGTACCCTTGAACTCCTCGAAAATAACCTCGTCCATCTTTGAGCCTGTGTCAATGAGCGCCGTAGCGATGATGGTGAGCGAGCCGCCATTCTCAATGTTACGCGCAGCACCGAAGAAGCGCTTGGGCTTGTGCAGTGCATTTGCGTCGACACCACCCGAGAGCACCTTTCCCGACGCGGGAGAGACAGTATTATAGGCACGTGCCAGACGTGTGATTGAGTCGAGGAAGATAACAACATCGTGGCCACACTCGACCATTCTTTTTGCTCTCTCGAGCACGATGCCCGCAATCTTCACGTGACGCTCGGCAGGCTCGTCGAATGTAGAGGCAATAACCTCGGCATTCACGCTGCGCGCCATGTCTGTAACCTCCTCGGGACGCTCGTCGATGAGCAGCATTATCATATAAACCTCGGGGTGGTTGGCAGCGATTGCATTTGCAATATCCTTGAGCAGCAGAGTCTTACCGGTCTTGGGCTGCGCCACGATGAGTCCACGCTGACCCTTGCCGATGGGCGAGAAGAGGTCGACCACGCGTGCCGAAAGGTTGTCGTAGCTGCCGCTGCACAATGTAAATTTCTCTTCGGGGAAAAGAGGAGTAAGGTTGTCGAACGATACACGGTCGCGCACAAGCTCGGGCGCCATTCCGTTAATCTTGTTCACCTTTACGAGGGGGAAATATTTCTCGCCGTAGTTTGCGGGGCGTATGGTACCCTCGACAACGTCGCCGGTCTTGAGGCCATAATGCCTTATCTGATACTGCGAAACATATACGTCGTCGGGCGATGCAAGATAGTTGTAGTCCGAAGAGCGCAAGAAGCCGTAGTTGTCGGGCATAATTTCGAGAACGCCCTCTATCTTGAGAATATCGGCAAAGTCGTAGGCCTGACGCTGCTCTTGTTTGCGCTCGGCGGGAGCCGCCTCGCCTGCTGCGGGAGCCTTCTCCTGTTTCTGACGCTGACCCTTTTCGTTGCGCGCAGGCTGCTCTTTCTTCACAAATTTATTTATAAGTTCGGCAGGAGCCTCGCCATTGTCCACGGGAAGATCCTCGATGGGAATGAATACCTCCTCGGCGGGAGCCTCTTCTGTGGCAGGGGCCTCGGTAGCAGGCTGCTCGGGCTGTGTATTCTTGGGCTTGCGGCCGCGCTTTTTGGGAGCCGACTGCTCGGGCTGAGCATCCTCGGCTGCGGGAGCCTCAACAGCGGCAGGAGCCTCTGTTGCCTCGGCTGCGACAGGCTGCTGTTCCTCTTTTTTATTCTTGGGCTTGCGACCACGTTTCTTGGGAGCCTGCTGCTCGGGCTGAGCATCCTCTTTGCGGGGAGCGGCAGCGGCGGGAGTCTCAACAGCGGGCGCCTCGGCAACCTTTGCCTCAACAACCTCGCGCACAGGCTCTTGCACCTTCTCGGCAGCTATAATAATCTTTTCCTCGACAGCCTCTTTTTCGCTCTTCTGCTGAGCACGTTTAACATCAGACTTGTCAAGTTTCACAGCCTTGTCGCCTGTAGCAGTGTACACTTTGCTACCCGCCTCTTGAGTGATGCGGTTGCGACGGTGGTTGCGTCTGTTCATTCTGTTCTCTTCCTTGACAACAGCCGGAGCACCCGACTGACTGTTACGGAAAGCCTGTTCGTCGAGAATGCGGTAGATGAGGTCCTCTTTGCTCAAAGATTTTGCGTTTGAAACGCCCAATTCCTGTGCAATAGCCTGCAAGCCCGACAAATCTTTGCTTTTCAGTTGTTCAATATAATACATATAATAATGGATACGTCGAACGGAGAAAACCCTCCACGGGCCACGTTCGCGATAATAAATTTGAATTATTTAATTTTGGAATTCTTATCGAAATGTGCCTTTGACAAGCACCTATTCTGCTTTTCGGTTGCAAAAGTATGTAAATTATTTTAAAATATATAGTTATTTTGTCATTTTTTACATATTCGGGCAGCAAAAAACACAAAAAAGTGCCGTTGTCTGCTTTCCAAACAACGGCACTGCAATAATGTTCAAATTATCATTATTTTTTCATCAATTCCTCTATTTTGTCGGCAAGAGCCTTACCCTCGAGGCCGCGCGAAACAATATTTCCGGCTTTGTCGATAATAAGCACCGTGGGGATAAAATCGACGCCATAGGCACGACCCACCTGACGGCTGCCACCCTCGGGGTTGCACAGCTGCGTCCAGCTCATTCCAAGGTCGGCAACAGCCTTTTTCCACGCCTCGCCATCGGTGTCGAGCGACAGGCTGACAACCGCAAGACCCTTTTTGCCATACTTCTCGTGGAGGGCCTTAAGCTCGGGCACCGCCTTGCGACAGGGAGCGCACCAGCTTGCCCAAAAGTCGAGCAGAGTATATTCGTTGTTCTCGACAATGGTAGAGAAGAGAGTCTCTTTGTCGTTGATGTCGCGAAGCTCGAAGTTCAAATATCTGCGACCCTCGGCAGTCTCAATAGCACCCGCCACTCTCAAAAGATCATCCTGGAACACATTGTAGAACTGCATGAAACGCTCGTCGCGATAGACTGCGGGAACAGAGTCGATGAACTTGCAAAGTTCGGCAGGAGGACACATGCGTCCCGAAGTTGAAATGAGGAACGAGCCTATAGGGTTCTCGATATTTGCACGCATATGATAGAGCAGCACCTGCGAAATTTCGGCAGTGAGTGCATCGGTCACAGCCTGAAGGCTGTCGCGCTCTTCGGCGCTCATTGCATTCACGTCACGCTGAGCGTAGAAGAACTGTTCGGCACGACGCGACACGTCGTCAAACTCATCTTTATAGGCCTGCATCGCATCGTTGAGCCCTGTACCCGAAACTCGCGCGCCGTTACGGCCAATTTTCACAGAGATTCCGCCATTCTCGAGCACCATAGGAAGAATATCCTCGCCACCCTCGGGCAGGGGGTAGAAAAGGAAACGCACGATGGGAGTATCCTGCTTGCCCACAAGTTCGAAGCGACCATTCTTAATATCAACAGAATCGATGTAGTCGATGCTTGTGTCTGTAAGCTGAGCAAGATAGACGCGGCCATCATCGGGAGCGCCATTGTATGTTCCGCTTATCTTGTAACTATCCACAGGAGCGCAGGCAAACAAAAGGATTGCCGCAAACAGTGTAAAGAAAATATTTTTCATCTTATATTATAATGTATTATTTATTTCATCAATGTAATTCAAAAGCTCGGTGCGGCCCGTAGCATGCTCGGACGAGGTTACAAACACCGGTGGAAGCTCTTCCCATTGCTCGAGCAACGAGGCCTTGTAGCCCTCGATATTCGCGTGCAGCTGGCTACGTGTGAGCTTGTCGGCCTTTGTAAAGACTATCGCAAAGGGCACTCCATTCTCGCCCAGCCACTCGATAAATTCGAGGTCGATTTTCTGCGGAGAGTGACGCGAATCGATGAGCAGGAAGAGCAGCGTCATCTGGCTGCGTCCCAGAATATAGTCGGAGATTATGTCCTTAAGTTTCTCTTGCTGAACCTTTCCGCGTTTGGCGTATCCGTAGCCGGGAAGGTCGACAAGGTACCATGCGTCGTTCACCAGAAAATGGTTGATGAGCAGCGTCTTTCCGGGAGTGGCCGAGGTCATCGCCAACTTATTCTGTCGGGTGAGCATATTTATGAGGCTCGACTTTCCCACATTCGAACGACCGATGAATGCATACTCGGGCTTTCCATCCTGAGGGCACTTGCGAACATCGGTGTTACTTATAATGAATCGTGCAGATTTTACTTCCATAATTTATAAAGCATGCATACATTAGTGCTGCAAAGATAGTGCAAACGAGCATGATGCAAATTGAATTTGCAATCACAGAGCGAGCGCAGCCTATTTTCGCAATATATTGTGTTGCAAAGATAACGCAATTACACTATCTTTGCAAAAAAGATATTTGCAAAAAACAGAATGAGTCAAGAATATCCATCGGCACTTTTCGAGCGGGCGGTGAGCGAATTTTCCAAACTTCCGGGAATAGGACGCAAGACCGCTACAAGATTGGTGCTGCACATATTACGACAGCAGCAGGGCGAGGTGGACAATTTCGCCGATGCAATGACGCGCCTTAAAAGAGAGGTAAAATACTGCAAACACTGCCACGGAATCTCCGACACAGAGGTGTGCCCCATATGCGCCAACCCCGCGCGCGACCACTCGATAATATGCGTGGTGGAGAATATTCGCGACATTCTCGCCGTGGAGAACACCATGCAGTTCAAGGGAGTGTACCATGTGCTAGGCGGAGTAATCTCGCCCATGGACGGAGTCTCGCCCGGCGACCTGCAGATAGAGAGCCTCGTGGCACGCGTGGCCGCCGGCAACGTCAAAGAGGTTATTTTTGCGCTGAGCCCCACGATGGAGGGAGACACCACCAACTTCTACATCTTCCGCAAGCTGTCGGGCTACGACGTCAAGCTGTCGGTAATCGCGCGCGGAATATCCGTCGGCGACGAGCTTGAATACACCGACGAGGTTACTCTGGGACGCTCAATCATCAACCGAACACCATTCACAGGAAAAACATTCTAACAATGAAAAAAGAGAACAAACTCATACGCCAGCAGGCAATCTATTGGACACTGCTCCTTGTGACAGCCGCAACAATCGCACTCTTCGAGACAGGAGTACTGCCCAAGGGCAGCCTCGAGTGCTACGACGGCACCACCCGCTACATTATAGACACAACTGTAATACTGCTTACAATAGGACTCATCCCCCTCGCAGCCAAAAAGTTCAACAAGAGCATCGAGAAGGTAAAAAACTGCGACGACGACACACTGCTGAACACCTATCGCCGCGAGTCGGAAATACAACTTGCACTGCTCTTTGTGGTGATGATGATAAACATCGGAGCCTACTATGGCAGCGGCAACGAGTCTATGATATATTGTGCATTGGCGGGATTCATCAGATACATTTTCTGCTGCCCCACAAGCAAAGGCATTGAAAGAGCCAAAGAGCAATGAAGCTATCCATAGTAATAGTAAACTACAACGTAAAGTACTACCTTGAGCAGTGTCTGCGCTCGGTGGAGAGAGCCGCCGCGAACATTGCCCACGAAGTGCTGGTGGTCGACAACGCCTCAGAGGACGGGTCGATGGAGTACCTGAAGCCCCGCTTCCCCAACGTCACATGGATAGAGAGCAAAGAGAATGGAGGCTTCTCCCACGCAAATAATATAGGATTCGGCCGCGCATCAGGCGAGTATATACTGATGCTCAACCCCGACACCATCGTCACACGCGCAGCCCTCGAAGGATGCGTGCAGTTCATGGACGCCCACCCCGAGGCCGGAGCCGCCGGAGTGAAGATGATAAACAAGAACGGCACCTTTGCCATGGAGTCGCGCCGCGGAATCGTAAAGCCGTGGGTAGCATTCTGCAAGGCCACAGGATTGTGCCGCCGCTACCCCAAGAGCCGCCTCTTTGGCCACTACTACATGAGCTATCTTGACACCGAAGAGGCCAACCCCATAGAAATGGTCTCGGGAGCATATATGTTCCTGCGCCGCGCCACACTCGACAGAGTGGGCACCCTCGACGAGCAGTTCTTCATGTATTGGGAGGACAGCGACCTCTCGTACAGAATACTGAAGTCGGGCGAGAAAAACTACTATCTGCCCCACACAATCTTCCACTACAAAGGCGAAAGCTCGGTAAAAAGCCGTCTGCGCTACCGCTATTGGCTCTACTCGTCGCTGGCAACATTCTTCAAGAAACACTTTCCGCTGTACCACATACTCTTCTACATTCCCATACACATAGCCGTGGCGATACTGAAGTTCCGCATACACCACGCAAACCCCATCATCTACGGCAAAGACTGGGAAAACTATCAGGAGCCGCCCAAAAGATTCCTCGTCATCGGCAGCGACAAAGCCTGCGAAGAGATTAAGGAAATATGCACAGCCAACAGCCTGGGCCAGCCCCACCGCTACGTAACAGCCACCGAGCACGACACCCCCGAAGGCCACCTTACGATAAAAGAGATCGAAGGATACACACACGTGCTCTACGACGTCGAGAGCTACAGCTACGACACAATACTGACCCTGCTACAACAGACACCCGGCAACACCCTGAAGCTCGCCACATACTCGTCGGCCACCGGCAATCTGGTGACAGAGGACGCAATATACACCCTGCAAAAATGACAAACGCCAAAAGATGGCTCGTCGGCGAAAACATACGCCTGAGAGCCCCCGAGCCCGAAGACCTTGAGCTTCTCTACAAAATGGAGAACGACACCACACTGTGGAGCGTCGGCAACGCCACACTGCCCTACTCGCGCTACACACTGCGCAACTACATAGAGCAGACAAACAACGACCTCTACGCCGAACGTCAGGCACGCTTCGTCATTGAGCTCGCCGACGGCACCGCAGCAGGAATGATAGACCTCGCCGACTATTCACCCCTCGACGCACGCGCCGAAGTGTGCATAGGCCTGCTGAGCGAACACCGCGGCACAGGCACCGCCCTCGAAGCCCTCGCCCTGCTGTGCGACTACGCCTTCGGATTCCTAAATTTGAATCAACTTTACGCATTTATCCCCGAAAAGCACGAAAAAAGCAAAAAACTCTTCGAAAAAGCAAATTTCCGCGCGACAGCCACCCTGAAAAGTTGGAAACGCGAAGGAGAAAAATTCATCGACATTGCCCTATTCCAACTGATAAAAAGCAATAATTTTTAGTGTAAAAATGCACAAAAACAAGAAAAACGAAAAAAAATCATCGAAAACACGAAAAAAAGTCTCAAAAAATTTGCAGGTATAAAAAAAGTGCGTAACTTTGCACTCGCTTTGAGACACGAAGCACAGACATAACAACAAGGTGCGTTAGTTCAGTTGGTTAGAATACATGCCTGTCACGCATGGGGTCACGGGTTCGAGTCCCGTACGCACCGCAAACAGAAACCGAAAGGTTTCTGTTTTTGTTTTATATACATTTTACCCGCGCCCCCGGGGTCAGGGTTCTTTGGGCTCACCTGCAAAAGTTGGGGGGATGTTATAAAAATATTATCTTCGCATTGTAAAATAACATAAGAATATGCAGGACGAAAAGATACTTATTGAACTTGCCCGTCTGATACTACCCTTGGGTTTTGTAGAGAACTTCAAGATAACAAGTATAGTTAGCAATAAAAATGATGTCGAGATGTCACTTGACGAGTTTGAGAATATCCCCGAAGAACGCAAAGGGCACAGATTGGAATCCAAAGGTTTTCTTGATGCTGTAAC
>JAFYPH010000015.1 GCA_017547585.1 Bacteroidaceae bacterium
ACCATATCTACTGTGAATGTAATTGATGGAATATCCATCTTCAAGCATATGCATATATTTTAGCAATGCTGAATGATCGTGTTTCTTACGCATAAAATAAACCCCAAAAGTTTTTTGTCTAACTTTTGGGGTTCACTTCAAGATTCACACGGCTATTTTATTTATCATTCAGGCAATTATTCTGCATACAGATAATACCACCAATATGTGTTTCCGAAGGACTTTCTCACATAGTTGCTGCGTACGAGGATATCCTGGTGCTCCTGCTCAATCTTCAACAATTCAGCATATTTCTTCTCAAGCGCTGCTTCGCCAAAAGATAATTCTTTGTCGGGAAAAAGTTTCGCACACAAGAACATAGCCTCTTTATAGTGTGCGGGCAAATTGACCGTATCAGCTACATTATAGAATCGCGGCAGAGAGTCGGCAAACTCTTCGAGGCGCTTGTCGAGCAGAAGAGCCGACAGATAGTAATCCTTTACGGCAACAGCGGCTGTGTCGACGCTCAACGCACGCTCCAGGAACTTTATTGTCTCCTCGCCCTTCTGAGGCTTCACCTTCAAAAAGTCGTACACCATGGCTGCCGACAGCGGAGAGGTAAGTTCCTCGCGAGGCAACAATCCCGCAACACCAAAATATTGAGGATAGGTGAAGAGCTTCTCGCCAAGCACGCCCTCGTGGGCAAGCAGATAGGCACGTCCGGCAGTAAGCTCCTGCGAAGCAGCGAACGAACGCAAAGCCACACGCTGAGCCTTATCATAATCACCCTTTTTCACATAATGATAGACCATTGCCTCGTGCTTGAAGTTCTCGTCACAGTTGGACAAAAAGCCTGTAAAGCTGAAGAGTATTGAGAGCAGCAACAGGTTACGCCACATTATTCTGTTTGTGGCACGCGTAATATCCTTTATGCGCATGAAAAGCACACGTTTGAGTACCCACGATGCAAAAGCATACACGAAGAGCACCACAAGCGCAATCCACACCCACGACCACGAGAATTCACCGCCAGTATATATTGTGCGATCAATATCCGTGAAGAATGCGAGCAGCACACACGCGGGCAGGTAGGCCATTGCCTCCCACTCGCGCGAGAATTTCGCGAATTTATTGAGCCACAAAGTAACAAGCAACAGCGCAAAAGTGATTATTGCTGCTGTGATATTTTCATCATACTGCAACTTTCCGGTGGCGGTAATATCATAGGCAACCTCGAGAAGCGGAGCCTGAAAAATCGACAGGAAAGTAAAAGCGAATATCACAAAAACCACAGCGCACACTATGCGCACCATGCGGAAAAGGCGTATCTCCCTTGCTGACTTCATCTTTATGCTTTTTTATTCTTTTTCAGTACAAGCGCAGTGCGTGCGGGCAGATAGAGTTTGAGCCAGCCTTTACGCTTCTTCGCATAGAGCGGATCGCTGTTTGTAAAGTGTACCTGAGTATCGTCCACAAGGCCGTTACCACCGAAGCGAACAGCGTCCGAGTCGAGGATTATAGAATAGTCGCCCTCGGGCACAAGCAGTCCGTAGTCGGTAAACGAGCGTGTGGGGTTGAAGTTGTACACGAAGATGAGGTCACGGCGAGAGTATGCAAATACCTGGTCGCCATCATTGTGCCAAATTTCCTGTACGGGACGATTTTGGAAGTTCTTTGTTCCACCGATAATCTCCATCATCTCTTTATCGAATGCACCCAACGATGCGTAGCAATAATCGGGATTGTCTACGAGGCTCCACTGACGACGCGCATATTTGTGGCTCCAGCCGTTACCGTAACGGGGGAAGTCTATCCACTCGGGGTGACCAAACTCGTTACCCATGAAGTTAAGGTAGCCACCATTGATTGTCGATGCTGTTACAAGGCGTATCATCTTGTGAAGAGCAATGCCTCGGTGCACCATTCCTGTCTCGTGGCCCTTTGCAAAGTGCCAATACATGTCTGCGTCGATGAGGCGGAAGATAATGGTCTTGTCGCCCACAAGTGCCTGGTCGTGGCTCTCGGCGTAAGAGATTGTCTTTTCATCCTGACGGCGGTTGGTGACCTCCCAAAGAATTGAAGAGGGCTTCCAATCTTCGTCCTTCTGCTCCTTGATGAGCTTGATCCAATAGTCGGGAATATTCATAGCCATGCGGTAGTCGAAGCCGTAGCCGCCATCCTCAACGGGAGCAGCGAGTCCGGGCATTCCCGAAACCTCTTCGGCGATGGTGATTGCCGCAGGATTAACCTCGTGGATGAGTCTGTTGGCCAATGTAAGATAGCATATTGCATCGCCATCCTGATGACCATTGAAGTAATCGGAGTAATCGCAGAATGACTCGCCGAGGCCGTGGCTATAATATATCATCGATGTTACGCCATCGAAGCGGAATCCGTCGAACTTGAACTCTTCGAGCCAATATTTGCAGTTTGAGAGCAGGAAGTGGAGAACCTCGTTCTTGCCATAATCGAAGCAGAGAGAGTCCCATGCATTGTGCACGCGACGGTCGCCGCCGTTGAAATACTGGCAGGGGTCGCCATCGAGAAGGCCCAGACCCTCAATCTCGTTCTTAACAGCATGCGAGTGTACAAGGTCCATAATTACGGCAAGGCCCATTCCGTGAGCGGCATCGATAAGTTCCTTGAGGTCTTCGGGTGTTCCGAAACGCGACGATGCAGCAAAGAAGCTCGACACATGGTAGCCGAAGCTGCCATAGTAGGGATGCTCCTGAATAGCCATTATCTGAATGCAGTTGTAGCCGTCGGCAGCGATGCGGGGAAGCACCTTCTCGCGGAACTCGCGGTAGGTACCCACGCGCTCCTCTTCCTGGGCCATTCCTATGTGGCACTCATAGATGAGCAGAGGCGAGCATTTGGGCTTGAATTTCTTGTGCTTGAACTTATACTGTTTCTTGGGATTCCACACCTGTGCGCTGAAAATCTGTGTAGCATCGTCCTGAACTACGCGGCGCACCCAAGCAGGGATTCTTTCGCCTTGTCCGCCCTCCCAGTAAACTTTCAGTTTGTAGAATTGTCCGTGAGAAATTGCCTTCTTGGGAAGCTCAATCTCCCAGCAGCCGCCCTGTATTCTCTTGAGCTCATACTCGGGCAGCTCTTTCCAATCTGTAAAATCGCCTATGAGGAATATTTTGGTTGCATTGGGCGCCCATTCTCTGAAGCACCATCCGTCCTTCGTTGCATGCAACCCGAAATAGAGATAACCTGATGCAAAGTCCGAGAGTGTCTGCTTTCCATCTTTTGTCAATTCACGTTCTTTTTGCAGAAAATAGCGGTATCTTCCGTCTATCTCCATTGTGTACGGCGACAGGTAGCCGTCTCTCTCTATCAGTTTCAACATGATTGGAAATATTTATATGTTAGTATTTTGCTTTTATTTTACGGCAATCTTTACGATTATCTTCTTCAGGGGCACTGATGTTACTGCCGGAGCGTGACCATCCTGGGGGAAGAACATTGTAAACATCGAAGGCTTTACATAAACAAAGTCGCGTGCCTTTACTGTAAGGGGGTAAAGTGTAACGTCATTCTGTTCGCTGTAGTCGCCCTCGGGGAGCTCGGCGAGGGGGATGAAGCCCATAACTTCGTCGCCGCTGATGGGCACTTGAATGTCAATGTATTGTCTGTGTACCTCGACAGGAATCTCCTCTTTTGTGCGGGGCTGCGCCTCCATCACATTGGCGAAAATCTCGTCGCCCTGAATTTCGTTGCGGCCGAGGGGGAGACTCGCAAGGTCGGTTGTTGTCAAAAACTCTATCGCTTTAGGGAAAAGCGGATTCAATGATGCATACTTGTGCAGATTGTCCAATGTATCGAGTATCATAATCTCTAAGTTTTTTTGTATTTGCTGTTTAACGTCTTCTTCTCTTGGATTTTGTTGTGGTCGTGGGTTTTTCCTTCACTACGGGCTCGGCGGGTTTCAGCTGTCCCATAATGTATTCGCATGTGCGCACCACCGTGCCTGTGCTGTCCTTCACTGTAAAGACTCCGTGACGCTTGCCGGCCGAGAAATTACCCTCGTAGCGGAAGCCGTCCTTATCCTCGGCGAGGCCCTCGCCGTGCTCGAGCCCATCCACAAAATTTCCACGATATTTGTTGCCGTTAGCCAGGCGCAACATTCCGAAGCCGTTCATTTTGTCGTTCGACCAATTTCCTTCGTAAATGTCGCCATTGGCCCAATAGTATTTGCCCTCGCCGTCGCGCAGGCCATTTTTCCAATTACCTTCGTACACGGCACCATTCTCGAGAGTAGCCTTGCCGTATCCGTGTCTTACGCCGTTGCGGAAACCTCCCTGATAAACTGCGCCGTTGGCGCCTTTATATATTCCTGTTCCGTTCCACTCGCCGTTGCGGTAATCGCCCTCGTAGACGTCGCCGTTAGCAAATTTGTAGACACCTTTTCCGTTGCGCATTCCGGCTACCCAATCGCCCTCGTAGACGTCGCCGTTAGTGTATGTGTAGACACCTTTTCCGTGAATAACATCATCGTGCCATGCGCCTGTATATTTGCTGTTGTCACCCCACTGCAGAGTGCCGTTACCCTCGTGTTTGTCGTTCTTCCACTCGCCAATGTACATTGCGCCATTGGCCCACAGATAGGTGCCGAGGCCGCTGCGTTTATCCTGGAACCATGCACCTGCATATTTGTCGCCGTTAGGATAGTACATAGTGCCGTTACCCTGCTGGAAATCATTCTCCCACTCGCCCTCGTAGCGACGTCCGTCGGAGAAAATATAGACTCCCGAGCCATGATGGCGATCCTCGAAAAACTCACCTTCGTAGCGCTCGCCGTCTTTGAATGTGTAAACACCCTTTCCACTGCGCTTGCCTTTGACGAAACTACCTTCGTAGAAATCTCCGTTAGCATAGGCAATCTTGCCCTGTCCGTGAGGTTTTTTTCCACGCGCCTCGCCCACGTACGACGAGCCGTCCTTCATTGTAAAGGCCTTTATGTTGGATTTTGTTTTTTTGCCATTTGTAGCCGCCGAATCCCTTTTTGCCAAAAGGCTGGTCAATGGAGAGAAGCCCTCTTTCACAGCCTCTACCCCACCTTTTACGGCATTTGTAAAATTATTCTGCGCCACACTTGTCGCTACAAATATGAGCATCAATGAGATAAATATAAATATTGTGCGTTTCATTCAGTTATTTCTTTTTATTTGTCGCTGCGAACAAAAACCTCTGTTCGAGTAGTTTTCGCAGCCATAAGCCCGTGGCAGTTCAACATTTAGCATAGAGTGCCGCATACGAAGCAAATCCCCAAAAAGCGAGGATATTCTGCCACACGTATAGGCAATCTTCATCGTTATAGGACAAAGATAGTGAAAATGTTCGAAAACAGCAAGAAAAATGCGTTAAGGTGAGTTAGAATCTGCTTTTTAAATTAAACAGAAAGAGAGACGCCCTAGACACCGGCGACAACCTCTATCATATTTTCAGGTAATAGATATTTACAAGCAAGACGCATAAAATCATCAGCCGAGGCTGTGCGTACAACATCAAGATAGCTGTTCACTCCATCGAAAGGCTCGCCCGAGAGCCATGTATTTATAAAGACATCGGCCTTGGCAAGAACACCCTCATACTCGCGGCAAAGCTCGCCGAGCGTGCAGTTGCGAAGCTTCTCCATCTCCTCGGCCGAGACAGGCTCCGTATGCAGGCGACGCAGTTCATTGTAGACCTCATCAATGAGCGGTTGCACATACTCGTTTGCACACTCCGAAGTGACAGTAAAAGCATTGCGTTTACCAAACGCAGAAAGGTCAGCCTCAATATGATAAGTATAACCGTTGCGTTCCCTGACATTTGTCATCAGACGACTGCCGAAGAAGCCTCCAAGAAGCACCGAAAGATATTTCAAAGTGTAAAAATCGGGGTGCGAAGAATCGACAACCATAGTACCAATTTTAATGCCACTCTGCATTGTATCATCCACCGCAGCATTCACTCGTCCACGAACATCCGAGAGGGGCGGAAGGTCGGCAATCTCCACCTTTGACGAAGTGCCCCACTGCTCGTCACCGAAGCAGGAGCTTAACTTTTCAACAACCGCATCGTCGAACTTTCCCGATAAAAAAATCGTACAATTCGGAGAGCCGTAAATATTTTCGTAATATTCGCTCAAAAGTTCGGGAGTGAGGGCATCATAATCCTCAGCGCGCAACAAACGACCGAATTTGTGTCCGCTGCCCCACAAGGCCTTCTCGAAATAGCGCTGAGCGACAACATCCACCTTGCGGCTGTTCACAAGAAAATGAGACTTGTTCGCACGACGCACAACATCGAGATTCTTCTGCGAGAAGGCCGGATTCTTCACAATCTCGGCAAGCATCTTCAGAAGTTCGGGCAGATGTTTGCACAGCGTGTAGAGAGTAATATGATTGCAATTCTGCGAAGAGTAGGTCTCTATCCAGGCGCCACACGAGTCGAGCTTGCGCGAAACGGCAGCGGCGCCAAGCGCCGCACTACCCTCGCGCAACATTCTGTTGGTAAAAAGCGCCTGCAGAGGCTTGCTCTGGACAGCATAGCCGCCACGGAAAAGCAGGTCGAGCCTGACAACTTCGTGCACCCCTTCGTTTATCATATAAAGGGGCACGTCGTTAGGCAGCTGCACCATTTGGGGCAGCTTGATATTCTGCATTTCCATTGCCTTGATTTCGGGAATCGCGTGAGCCATGCTGAATTCTTTTATCCTATCAGTCTATTATTCCCAGCAGAGACCTATTGAAGACGCAAACTCCTTTGCACGCTCCAGGTCCTCGGGAGTATCAATGCCGATAGTCTCGATATTTGTAACGCCCACCTTAATCTTGTAGCCATGCTCGAGCCAACGAAGCTGCTCAAGACTCTCAACCTTTTCGAGAGGAGTCTGCTGCAACGAAGTAATCTCCTTGAGCACATTGAGGCGATAGGCGTAAACACCCAAATGTTTGTAGAACACGTGATTATCGAGCCACTCTGACTGCTCAACGCCACGCAGATAGGGTACTACCGAACGACTGAAGTACATTGCAAAATTGTCGGCATTGAGCACAACCTTGGGAGAATTGGGATTGCTCAGACGCTCCCAGCCGTCAGCCTGCTCAAAAGGCTTAACAAGTGTGGCAATATCTGTACGCTCGTCGGCGAAACAGGCCATCAGCGACTCAATCTGCTTGCGCTGAATGAAAGGCTCGTCGCCCTGAACATTTACAACAACGTCGCAGTCGATATTCAGTTTGCAGCAAGCATCGAAGCAGCGCTCGGTACCATTCTTGCAATCCTCTGAGGTCATTATCGCCTTTCCGCCGAAAGAGGTTACAACCTCGGCTATACGGCTGTCGTCAGTAGCAACGTAGAGGTCGTCGAAACAATCCTTCACCTGCTCGTACACACGCTGTATCACAGTTTTTCCATTAAGCATTGCAAGCACCTTTGCAGGGAAACGCGTAGATGCGTATCTTGCGGGAATAATTCCTACAAATTTCATAGTCTTTAATTTTTACTGAAACAATTCGTCAAAGCCTCCGGTTGCGGGCTCTTCCACAGTATTAGCCTTGCTGCGACAAGGATTGTAGTCCTCGGGAAGTTCAAAAACCTCATCCTGCGAGTAAGGCAGAGTCTTGTCGGCGTACACCTTACTCATGTACAATCCCCAGATAGGCAATGCCATTGACGCACCCTGACCCTCACTCATATTATCGAAGTGAATGTCGCGCTCCTCGCCACCGACCCAACAGCCTGTAACAAGCGAGGGAGTGAATCCCATGAACCAACCATCGGAGTTATTCTGTGTGGTACCTGTCTTGGCACCCATGTCTGCATTTATCTTGTGCACGCGACGCACGCGACCGCCCGTACCCTCGTTCACCACCGCACGCAGCATGGTAATCATCTTGTACGAACTCTCTTCGCTGATAACCTCGTTCTTCTGCGCCGAGAAGGTAGAAACGGTGTTTCCCTCATTATCCTCGATGCGTGTAACGAAGAGCGGAGCCGTGCGGATACCCTTACCCACAAAAGCAGTGTAAGCACTTACCATTTCGCCTACCGAAGCCTCGCTGGGGCCCAGACAGATTGAAGGCACAGGCTGAATATCTTGATTGCGCAATCCGAATTCGTGCAACAACTTTACGAAAGTGTAAGGATTCAGCTTGCTCATAAGGTAGGCAGAAATCCAGTTGTTGGAGTTTGCCAATCCCCATTTGAGGTCGACAACCTCGCCGTAGCGCGCCTTTGAAGCATTCTTGGGGCTCCACACTTTGCCATCCTCGGTGACAAGCGTCTGAGGCACGTTGCGTGTCTCGTCGCAGGGCGAGAATCCATTTTCCATCGCCAAAGAGTAAAGATAGGGCTTAATTGTAGAGCCCACCTGACGACGACCCACCATCGCCATGTCATATTTAAAGTGGTAGAAGTTGGGGCCGCCTACATAAGCCTTAACCTCGCCCGTATGGGGGTCCATAGACATTACTCCTGTGCGGAGGAAATATTTGTAATATTTAAGAGAGTCCATAGGAGTCATCACCGTGTCCACCACTCCATCGTAGCTGAACACCTGCATGTCACAGGGAGTGTTGAACGCCTTCACAATCTCCTCTTCGCTTGCGCCGGCCTTCTTCATCAGGCGGTACCTGTCACTCTGCTTCATTGCGCGATTCATGATATTCTCGACCTCGGCAACAGTAAGCTCATTGGTGAAAGGAGCAGTCTTTTTGCCCTTCTTGGCCTTGAAGAAACGAGGCTGCAGATAATCGGTAACATGCTCTTTGACAGCCTCTTCGAGGTACGTCTGCATGCGCGAGTCGATGGTAGTGTATATTTTCAATCCATCTGTGTAGACATTATAGTTGCTGCCATCGGGCTTTTTATTCTTGTTGCACCAGCCGAAGAGAGGATCCTTCTCCCAATCGATAGAGTCCTCGTAGAATTTCTGCATCTGCCAGCCACGATAGTTTTTCTTCTCGGGCTTCTTGGCTGTCATCACACTGCGAAGATACTCGCGGAAATATGTTGCTAGACCCGCCTTGTGGTCGGCCGAGTGGAAGTCGAGCACCATTTCGCTGTTCTTGAGCTCCTCGCCCTGCTCTTTGCTCAAATATCCGGCCTTCACCATCTGTCCGATAACTACGTTACGGCGCTGCTTGGTGAGCTCGGGACGGCGACGGGGATTGTAGAGCGACGAGTTTTTGCACATTCCCACAAGCATCGCAGACTCTTCTATTGTAAGGTCTTTGGGCAATTTTCCAAAATAGACATTCGCTGCGCTCTTAATTCCGACAGCATTGTAGCCAAAATCATATTTATTGAGGTACATTGTAAGGATTTCTTCCTTTGTATAGTAGCGTTCGAGCTGCACGGCAATCACCCACTCGATGGGTTTCTGATAGAGACGCTCGAGCTCGCTACCCGAAACCTCGGAGTAGAGCAATTTGGCCAACTGCTGAGTGATGGTACTACCACCACCGGCATTCTTCTGCATCAGAATACCGCGCTTGACGATGGCACGCAACAACGCACGCATGTCAATGCCCGAGTGCTTCGAGAAGCGGATGTCCTCGGTAGCGATGAGAGCCTTAACCAGATTAGGAGAAATATCCTCGTACTCTACGTTGATTCTGTTCTCTTTACTGTACGACCATGTACCCAGCGACTTTCCGTCGGCCGAGATTATCTGCGAGGCAAATTTGTAATTGGGATTCTCGAGTTCTTCCATGTCCGGAAGGTATCCTATCCATCCTTTGGAGATTGCAAAGAAGAGCAGTGTCACACACAGGATGCCTGCCAACAACAGTGTCCAGAGAGTTATAAAAATTTTCTTTATCATATTATTCTTTGTCGTGAATTAGGCTGCTGCGGAGCTTGCCGACCGCAACACACAATTTATCGAGTGCAAAGATATAAACAAACGAGCGAAATACAAAGCTTGCTTTGATATTTTACTGCGAGTGCAGTATATCTTCGCCATTTATGGCAAAGAAACAAACGAGCGAAATACAAAGCTTGCTTTGATATTTTACTGCGAGTGCAGTATATCTTCGCTATTTATAGCAAAGAAACAAACGAGCGAAATACAAAGCTTTGCTTTGATATTTTACAGCGAGTGCAACGCATCTTCATATAAATAAAGATTACGTAACCTCTACCTACAAGGTAGCAGCGTAAAAAAATCACACAAAAAAGAGACAACAAAATTGTAACTTGTATGTAATATTTATGTAACAAATTCGCGTTTCCTTTGCAGAGGTTAATTTAAAGTTATATGGGAATACTACAGATTTTTACACTTTTAGGAGCATTGGGAATGTTCCTTTACGGAATGAACCTAATGAGTTCGGGACTACAGAAGGCTGCCGGAGACAGGCTGCGCAGCTTCCTTTCGGCAATGACCTCCAATCCTTTGAAAGGAGTGCTTACGGGATTGGGAATTACAACCATCATTCAGTCTTCGTCGGCAACCACAGTGATGGTCGTCAGCTTCGTCAATGCAGGACTCCTGACACTTGCCCAGGCGATAGGTGTCATCATGGGTGCAAACATCGGAACAACGGTGACAGCATGGCTCGTATCGTGGCTGGGTTTCAAGGCCGACATTTCGATTCTTGCCATTCCTATGATGATTTTCGGATTCCTCTTCTCGAACTCCAAGAAAGACCAGCGTAAAAATATCGGCGAGCTCATTGTAGGCTTCTGTCTTCTGTTCCTCGGCCTCTCGTTTATGAAGGAATCTGTTCCCGACCTCAGAGAGACGCCTCAGGTATTGGAATTTGTAACAGCGTGGTCGGCCCACGGATTCGGCTCGGTGCTTCTGTTCCTCGCCTTTGGCACCATCCTCACTCTCGTCCTTCAGTCGTCGTCGGCAACCATGGCAATCACGCTTATAATGCTGAGCATGGGGTGGATTCCTTTCAATATGGCGTGCGCAATGGTTCTTGGCGAAAATATAGGAACAACAATCACGGCGAACATCGCCGCAGCTGTGGGAAACACCCAGGCCAAACGCGCGGCAATGTCACACACAATTTTCAATGTATTCGGAGTAATATGGGCATTGATACTATTCACCCCTTTCCTTAAATTGGTGGGTAGCATCACCGAGTGGGTGTTCGGAATTCCCAACCCCGCCGCCGAAGGATTCACTGTCAGCGATGCAAACTCTCCCGAGGCAACATCGGCACTCTATGGACTCTCTATGCTGCACACACTGTTCAACACCATAAACACACTGCTGCTCGTGTGGTTCACAGGCTGGATAGCAAAGGCTGTAAGCTGGATTATACGCGCTCCCGAGAGCAAAGAGAAAGAGGTCTTCCGCCTGAAATATATTTCGGCAGGCCCCCTTGCGACTCCCGAGCTTTCTGTGGAGCAGGCGTTCGAAGAGGTCATACATTTTGCACAGATTTCCAAGAGCGGCGCCGAGCACGCCCGCGAAGCAATAAACGGAAGCGACACAGAGAAATTCGATACTCTGAAGGAGAAGCTCGTGAAGTACGAGGAGATTTCCGACCGCGTGGAGTATGAAATTGCCACATTCCTGAATGCAGTATCCGTGGAGGAGATAAGCGAAAGTACATCTATGAAGATAAAGGCAATGTATAAAATCATCGGCGAGCTTGAATCGCTCGGCGACTCGGGAGAGACAATCGGACGCATACTCTCGCGAAAGAACGTCCACAAGAAGAGTTTCGACGCCGAGAGCATCAAGAAACTCAACATCATGGCCGATGCAGTGGACGCAGCATACGACGCAATGATTGAGAATCTGAATGCAGCGCACAAAGGCCAGCTGGAGGAAATTTCCAACGCCTACAATGCCGAAGCGCGCCTTAACGAGCTTAGGAACAACTTCCGAGACGCGGTAATCGAGGATATTGACAACGGCGGCAAAAATTACCAGACGAGCGTATATTTCATGGACATTATCAACGCCTACGAGCGCATGGGCGACTTTATGATAAACGTCTCGCAGGACCTCGAACGAGCATACATTCACAAATAGCACACACAGTCCTCAAGAGGGAGTGCGCCTCGACTATCTTATCTGCCAAAATCTTTTGTAACAAGATTTTGGCAGATTTTCTTTTTACGTTGAAAGCACCGACCGCAAAAGACACAGAGAAAGAAAGAGAGAAAAAGCACAAAAATAGCAGAATAATAGACAGAAATAAAAGAAAAGATTCATTATATTTGCAAACAGAAGCCTGCGGCGGAACAAACAAGCACCGCCAAGCAACGGCAACATTATAATGTTTCAATATTAGAGATAAAATATCAGTCTCATGGAAAACAGAAGTTTAGTATCAATCAACGACCTCTCCCGTGAAAAAATACTTTCACTGCTGGAGACGGCAGGCAAATTCGAGGAAAACCCCAACAGACGACTGTTGGCCGGAAAAGTAATAGGCTCGCTCTTTTTCGAGCCCTCCACACGCACACGTCTCAGCTTCGAGACAGCCGCCAACCGATTGGGCGCACGCGTCATCGGCTTCAGCGACGCAGCCACAAGCTCGGCCAGCAAGGGCGAGACACTGAAAGACACCATCATGATGGTCTCAAACTACGCCGACCTCATCGTAATGCGCCACCATCTTGAGGGCGCGGCACGTTACGCAAGCGAAATTTCGCCCTGCCCGGTGATAAACGCCGGCGACGGAGCCAACCAGCACCCCTCGCAGACAATGCTCGACCTCTACTCTATCCTCAAGACACAGGGAACACTCGAGAATCTGCACATACACCTTGTGGGTGACCTCAAATACGGCCGCACGATACACTCGCTTCTCTACGCCATGCGCCACTTCAACCCCACGTTCCATTTTATCTCTCCCGAGGAACTTCACATGCCCGAAGAGTACAGAATCTTCTGCCGCGAGAACAACATTCCCTTCACCGAGACAACAGAGTTCAACGAAGAGATTATCGCCGAGGCCGACATTCTTTACATGACACGCGTACAGCGCGAACGCTTCAGCGACCTCATGGAATACGAGAAGGTGAAGAACTGCTACCGCCTGACAAATGCCATGCTGGCAAACAGCAAGCCCAACCTGCGCATACTGCACCCGCTGCCCCGCGTGAACGAGATTGCCTACGACGTAGACGACAACCCCAAGGCCTACTACTTCCAGCAGGCACAGAATGGACTCTACGTGCGCGAGGCACTCATCTGCGACGTATTAGGCATTGATGTTGAATAATTAAAAGCCGGAACCATGAACACCAACAAAGAAGCATTACAAGTATCAGCACTGTGCAACGGCACAGTAATCGACCATATACCGGCAGACAAACTTTTTGCCGTAGTCAATCTGTTGGACATCCCCTCGATGACAACAAACGTAACAATAGGCTACAACCTGAAGAGCCGCAAGCTGGGCACAAAAGGATTGATAAAAGTAGCCGACAAATTCTTCACCGACGAAGAGGTCAACCGCATCTCTCTTGTAGCACCCAACGTAGTGCTGAACACCATCCGCGACTATCAGGTGGTGGAGAAACGCGAAGTGAAGATGCTCGACGAGATTGCAGGCTTCGTAAAATGCCCCAACCCCAAATGTGTGACAAACAACGAGCCCATGAGCACTCTGTTCCACCTTGTCGACAAAGAGAGCGGCACAATTAAATGCCACTACTGCGAGAAGGAGACAAACATCGAGAATATCACACTTTTATAGAGCGCAAGCAATGAAAATAAGCTGGAAACCCGGAACAATGATCTACCCTTTGCCGGCAGTCATTGTAAGTTGCGGCGACGCTCCCGAGAACTACAATATGCTCACCGTCTCGTGGGTGGGCACCACATGCACCAACCCCGCAATGTGCTACATCTCTGTGCGTCCCGAACGCCACTCCTACCCCATCATCTGCCGTACGAAAGAGTTTGTCATCAACCTTACGACAGCAGAAATGGCCAAGGCTACCGACTGGTGCGGCGTGCGCTCGGGAAAGGATTTTGACAAGGCAAAAAAGACAGGACTCACATACGCGCCGTCGGTGGAGGTTAAAGCCCCCATCATCGCCGAGTCTCCGCTGAGCATCGAGTGCCGCGTGAAGCAGATAATCCCTCTGGGCTCGCACGACATGTTCCTCGCCGAGGTTGTGAACGTGCAGGCCGACGACCGCTTCCTTAACCAGGAGACAGGCGAGTGGAACCTTGCGGCTGCCGACCCTCTTGTGTACGTACACGGCAAATATTTCCACACGGGCGACCTTATAGGCAAGTTCGGATGGAGCGTAAAAAAGAACAAGTAAAATGAAAAGAGTCTGCTTCGCGCTACTATTGCTGTTGCTTACTCCCTGCCTCATCGAAGCGCAGGACAAGCTGCAACTGAACACAGGATTCAAGGCCGGTGTTCAGGCAAGCACGTACCAGCAGACAGAGTTCACCCTCGAGGGCTACAACTACAATAAAAAGAGTCTGAACACCCGCATAGGCTACAGTTTCAGCGGCTTTCTGAGACTGAGCAAGGGTCGCCCGTACTTGCAGACAGAGGGTATCTTCAGCATAGACAAGTACAATTTCAGTTTCGAGCCCGAGAGCGCCGCAGCCGAGGCAGCCATCCCCCGATACAAGCTCACCACCTACTCGATACATGTGCCGCTGCTCCTGGGCTACAATTTCGTGAACACAGAGACCTACAAGATGAGTTTCTTCACAGGCCCCAAGGCAAAATTCCTGTTCACGTCGCTCAGCGACCAGGATTTTATAAGCTTCCCCTTTGTCGATGCCCGCGAAGAGCTTGAGCCACTGACATTCAGCTGGGTATTGGGGCTCGAGGTTAGCATCGCAAACATCTGTTTCGACTTTATCTATCAGGTGGGCATGAACAATACCTCGAAGTACATTCACGTTCCCGAGACAGGCGAGAGATTCATCTTCGACCGCAACGTCGACGTGCTTGGCTTCTCGCTGGGAGTAACATTGTAACACAAACAACAGACAACAAAAAAATCCGCTCGGTTGAGCGGATTTTTTTGTTACTATATAAGAGGTTATTAGTAAGCGAAAAGAGGATACTCACTCATATACTCGTTCACGCGACGACGAACGGCTGCAATTACCTTCTCGTCCTCGGGAGCGTTGAGCACAGTCTCAATCATTTCGGCAATCACAGGCATAAAGTCCTCTTTCACGCCACGAGTGGTGATGGCGGGAGTACCGAGACGGATACCCGATGTCTGGAACGCGCTGCGTGAGTCGAAGGGTACCATGTTCTTGTTAGCTGTGATATCTGCTGCAACGAGAGCCTTCTCGGCAACCTTACCTGTAAGTTCGGGATATTTGTTGCGCAGGTCAACAAGCATAGAGTGGTTGTCTGTACCGCCCGAAACAATGCCGAAGCCACGCTCGATAAGTGCATTAGCCAATGCAGCAGCATTCTTCTGCACCTGAGCCTGATACTCGCGGAACGAAGGCTGAAGAGCCTCACCGAAAGCAACAGCCTTGGCAGCAATCACGTGCTCCAGAGGACCACCCTGAATACCGGGGAACACAGCCGAGTCGAGCAACTGCGACATCATCTTAATCTCGCCCTTGGGAGTAGTCTTGCCCCAGGGGTTGGGGAAGTCCTTACCCATAAGGATTACACCTCCGCGAGGACCGCGCAAGGTCTTGTGAGTGGTAGAAGTTACAATGTGAGCATACTCCAAGGGGTTGTTCAACAAGCCCGCTGCAATGAGACCTGCAGGGTGAGCCATGTCAATCATCAGAAGTGCGCCAACGCTGTCGGCAATCTCTCTCATGCGCTTGTAGTCCCAGTCGCGTGAATAGGCCGAGCCACCACCGACAATAAGTTTGGGACGCTCGCGCTCGGCAACCTCGGCCATCTGGTCGTAGTCTACGCGACCGGTCTCTTTGTTGAGGTTATACTCGCAGGGAGTATAGATGATACCCGAAGTATTTACAGCAGAGCCGTGTGAAAGGTGGCCACCGTGAGCAAGGTTCAATCCCATGAACTTGTCACCGGGGTTCAACACTGCGAGGAACACAGCAGCATTAGCCTGAGCACCCGAGTGGGGCTGCACGTTCACCCATTCAGCGTTGAAAAGCTTTTTCAGACGCTCGCGTGCAAGATCCTCGACCATGTCAACAACCTCACAACCACCATAATATCTCTTACCGGGGTAACCCTCGGCGTATTTATTTGTCAAAAACGAGCCCATAGCCTGCATCACCTCGTTGCTTACGAAGTTCTCCGATGCAATAAGTTCGATGCCTTTAAGCTGGCGTCTGTGCTCCATCTCAATCAACTCAAAAACTTTGTTATCTCTCTCCATTTTTATTTTTCTTAATATTATTTTAATAAATATTCCCTAATAGCAAAAAAGATGCGAAAAGCAGTCAGGTACCACTCTCATCCATTGCCTCTCAACATATTTTTGCAATTTAGAGGTGCAAAGGTAATCATATTTTGCAAAAAAGAAACATTGAACAACAATTTATTAACAAAAAAGGTCGCAGATGTCTATTCTGCGACCTTTTTTGTTACAACTACCTGTATATCTTATTACTGATACATGAATCGTTTGATACTCTGCTTGGGAGTCTTCTCGAAGGGGTCTGTGCGGAAATCGCAATCGTTGATGCGGCTGTATGCGGGAAGATGGTCATTCATCTTCAATACATTCTCGCGCAACTGCACCTTCAACTCCTCGGCAGAAATGCCGTCAGCCTTAGCTGCTGCCCAGTCGGCAACGACAAGAGCCACGATAGAGTTTTTGCGGCCAACAGCAAGAGACTCAACCACGTAGGGGATAGAATTGAGTTTATCCTCAATCTCCTCGGGGTAGACATTCTGTCCGCTGGCTGTAAGAATCATGTTCTTGCAACGGCCCTTGATGAAGATGTTGCCTTTTGCATCCATGATACCCATGTCACCGGTCTTCAACCAGCCGTCAGATGTAAACACGGCCTTAGTAGCCTCTTCGTTCTTGTAGTATCCGAGCATCACATAGGGACCCTTTGCCTGAATCTCGCCAAGCACCTTCGCAGGCTTGGGAGAGTCTATTCTAACCTCGATGGGGTAAGCGGGACGACCGCATGAACCGGCTGCGAAGATAGACTTGTCACAATATGAGATCAGAGGACCGCACTCAGTCATTCCGTAACCTACCGAATAGGGAATTCCAATCATTCTCATTGCATCTTCTACCTCTTTGTTAAGAGCGGCACCACCGATGAGGAATCCCTGTGTAAGCTCGCCACCGAATGTTGTAAGGAGCTTGCTTCTTACCTTTGAAAGGAGGAACTGACGTACACCGGGGATTGAAAGCATCACACGCATTGCAGGCTTACGCAATGTGGGGATAACCTTTGAGCGGAAGATTTTCTCGAGTACCAAGGGCACTGTGAGGAACATAAAAGGCTTAACAATTGTAAACGCTGCGAGCATCTTCGCGGGAGTGGGCTTTGCACCCAAAATTGTAATGTGGCAGCCGCCGGCCATGGGGAAAAGGAAGTCGAATGTGAGGCCGAACATGTGAGCCAAGGGAAGCACCGAAAGAATGTGTCCGCCTTTCTTGAGAGGAATCTCGCGAAGCGCAAACTCAAGGTTAACCGAGAGGCTGCGTGCAGGGAGCATCACACCTTTGGGCGAGCTTGTTGTTCCCGAAGTGAAGCTGATGAGTGCAAGGTCGTCGAGAGCGTCGTTGCTCTTGCTATAGTCAACCATTTCGGGTTTCACACCCGCAGGGAATTTATTTGCAAACATTGAATCCCAAGCCTCGGTAACGGCATCAAATTTCTCCGAGAAAGATACGAAAGTCTTCATATCCTTAACATCGAGTACGCCAAGGAAGTCACCTTTGTCGCGCATGATGGCAACAGCCTCTTTGTCATCTTTGAAGCCATTGTAGCATGTTGCGTCGGCAATGAGCAGCTTAGAATCGGCGAAGCACGAGAGCTCCACTACCGACTTCGGAAGAAAGTCGGGCAACAGGGGAACAATCACAGCATCGTAGGTAACGATAGCCATGAAAGCCATACCCCACTCTGCCGAGTTTCTTGCGCAAAGAGCAATCTTATCGCCCTTCTCGATACCACATTCTTTGAAAAGAATATGGTATTTTTCGATACCGCAAGCAACATCGCCATAAGTAATTGTATTCGCGCCAAAGTTAGTAAACATGGGAAGATTCCAGTGTTTTTTTACCGAACTGGCGAAATGATTCAAATAGTGTTCCATAATAAATTAATTTTCAATTTAGTACTAAAAAAACAGCCGTATATTGCACTTTAAGGGTGTACGGCTGTAATTTTTTATTTTAAAATTGCAATTAGCATGCGTAGCGAGGCCCGTCGACCTCTACACGATAATTACTGATACATAAAGCGTTTAATACTCTGTTTGGGAGTCTTTTCAAACGGATCCTGACGCAGCTCAATGTCGTTCACACGGCTATAAGCGGGCAGTTCCACGTTAATTTTCTTAATCTCCTCGCGCACGAGTTTCTCGTAATCCTCTACATAGAGACCATCGGCCTTCATAGCTTCCCAGTTGGGAACAATCAAGCTGATGATTGCATTCTTGCGACCCACCGCTAACGACTCGAGAACATAAGGAATGTTATTTACCTTATCCTCAATCTCCTCGGGGTAGACATTCTGTCCGCTGGGCGAAAGAATCATATTCTTGCAACGACCCTTGATGTATACATTCTCGTTCTTGTCGAATGTACCCATGTCTCCGGTACGCAGCCAGCCATCTTTTGTAAAGGCAGCGCGTGTAGCCTCTTCATTCTTATAGTAGCCAACCATTACATTGTCACCCTTAACCTGAATTTCGCCGAGCACCTTCGCGGGGTTGGTCGAGTCTATTCTAAGCTCCAAGGGGCGCACGAGCGCACCGCACGAAGAGGGTGTAAAGTCTGTCCAGTGACGGAAAGAGATGATGGGGCCGCACTCTGTCATTCCGTAGCCCACGCAGTAGGGGAATTTCATCTTCTTCATCCACTTTTCTACATCTTTGTTCAGGGCTGCACCACCGATGATGACACCGTGTATAAGATTGCCACCGAATGTATTATAGAGTTTCTTGCATACTGCCTTAAGGATAATCTTGTTAAGCACAGGAATTGCAAGAGCGACCTTCATCGCAGGCTTACTGAGCATGGGGATTACCTTGGCCTTGAATACCTTCTCGATGACCATAGGCACTGTCAGGAACATGAAAGGCTTAACCTCGGCAAGAGCTGCAAGCAGACGTGCGGGGGTAGGTTTCTTTGCAAGCACAGTTGTCTGTCCACCAACACTCAAAGGATAGAGGAAATCAAATGTCATTCCAAACATATGAGCAAGGGGAAGAATCGACAACACTCGTCCGCCAACCTGAACAGGAATAGCCTTGTGAGCGAATCGGATGTTTGACGAGAGGCTTCTCACGGACAACATTACTCCTTTGGGCGAACTACTTGTACCCGAAGTGAAGCTGATGAGAGCGAGACGCTCCATATCATCGTCGCTCTTCGAGTAATCTACGTCGTTAGCTGTAACTCCGTTGGGGTATTTTGCCTTGAATTTATCCTCGAAAGTAGCTGCAGCCTTTGTAAATTCGTCGCTGAACGAAAGAACGGGGGCCATTGTCTTAAGGTTAAAGACTCCGAGAAAATCGGGCTGTCCTTCGTAACCTTTGAGCGCATCATCTCTCTCGAGGCCTCTAAGAATGTCATTATCAACAATCAACATTCTGCAATCGGCGAAGCAGGTAAGCTCCACTACCGACTTTGGCAAAAAGTCGGGCAACAGAGGAACGAGAACTGCATCGTAGGCAGCCACTGCCAAATAAGCGACACCCCACTGAGCAGAGTTTCCGCCGCAAATGGCAATCTTGTCGTCCTTCTTAATACCACACTCCTTAAATAAAATATGGTACTTCTCAATACCTGTTGCGAGGTCACCATATGTGAGTGTCTCGGCGCCGAAGTTACTGATTGCGGGTAAGTCCCAATACTTCTTTATAGTTGCATTAATGTGATTAAAATAGTGCTTCATAATTACACAAATTCTTATTTTTGTGCAAATATCTACACTCCGTTTCACATTCAACGCATTTTGTGCATAGTTTAACTCAATTTAAGTAAATAATTACTATAAATTAGTTATTTTCAAAGAGCGATTACACACTATTTAACTTTAGTGCATTATTTATACATAAATCTCTTGATACTGAGTTTGGGAGTCTTTTCGAAAGGCTCAGTGCGCAGTTCACAAGCTGTAATTTTGCTATACGCAGGAAGATCTTTGTTCAGGGCAAGCACGTCACTCTCTACAGCCTTGGCAAGAGCCTCGTCGCTGAGTCCGGCCGCTGCAGCAGCCTCGGCATTTAAAACCACAAGAGCCACAAGTGCATTTTTGCGTCCCACAATCAACGACTCGGTAACCATAGGCAACTGATTGACCATGTCCTCAATCTCCTCGGGGTAGATATTCTGTCCGTTTGCAGTGAGAATCATATTCTTGCAACGTCCGCGAATGTACATATTCTCGTCGGCATCCATTGTACCCATGTCTCCGGTCTTCAACCAACCATCCTCTGTGAATACGTCGTTGGTAGCCTTCTCATTTTTATAATAGCCCACCATCACTGCATCGCCCTTAACCTGGATTTCTCCGGGAATCTCGGCAGGATTCTCCGAGTCGATGCGTACCTCGACCGAAGGATGGGCAACGGCACCGCACGAACGCATCACAAAGTTACGCCAGCCACGATAACCGATAAGCGGAGCACACTCTGTCATTCCGTAACCAACAAGATAGGGGAATTTCATTTCGTGCATCAACTGCTCCACCTCTTTATTAATGGCGGCACCACCGAGAATCAATCCTCCGATGCTTACATTGCCACCAAAGACAGCCACCAGCTTCGCACAAATTTTCTTGAGCAGAATGCCACGAACACCGGGAATCGCCATCAATATTTTCATTATAGGCTTTTCGAGTGTGGGCATCACCTTTGAGCGGAAAATCTTCTCCACAACCAAAGGCACTGTCAGGAACATGAAGGGCTTAACCTCGGCAAGCGCAGCAATGAGGCGCGCGGGTGTCGGCTTTACATTAAATATATATATATGGCAACCCTTCGAGAAGGGGAAGATAAAGTCGAACGCCTGACCGAACATATGGGCAAGAGGAAGAATAGAGAGGATTGTCCAACCAACCTCGGCCTCCATCTCTTTGCGTGCAAACTCGAGGTTGGCAGAGATTGCGCGGGCGGGAATCATCACTCCCTTGGGCGAACTGCTTGTTCCCGAAGTGAAGCTGATGACAGCAAGTGCATCGAGGTTGCTCTTTGTATAATTCACACGTTTGGGAGCAACGCCTTTGGGGAAACGCACCTCGAAAGTCTTCTCGACACCATCCATAAGGTCGGCCTCCATATTATTACTCTGGGGCATCACCTTCATTCCGTTGATGTTCACCACGCAGCAGAAATCGGCGATAGAAGCAAAATTCTCGGCAACGCCACTCTTCACAAGAGCCGACATTATAGAATCATCCACAAGAATCATGCGGCTATCCGAAATTCTTGTAAGGTCGACAACATTCTTAGGGAGGAAATCGGGGAGCAGAGGCACTGCAACAGCGTCGTACGACAACACTGCAAGATAGGCGATGCACCACTCTGCCGAGTTTTTACAGCACAAAGCAATTTTGTCACCTTTGTTTATTTTGCACTTCTCGAAAAGAATATGGTACTTCTCAATTCCATATGCAACGTCACCATATGTAAAAGTGCTGCCGCCGTAATTTGTAAAGGCGGGCTCGTTCCAATAATTCTTTATTGCCTCATCAATAAAATTCAAGTAGTGTTTCATACAAATGCAGTAAGGTTAAAATGCTTTTCGGCCGCAAATTTCTCATTTCAAATTTACACAGCAATATTTTAGCGATACAAAGGTAGTTTTTTGGGTAATTTTGCGTATTTAGGGGCGAAATTCTGTATTTTGGGGCGAAATTCGTAGCGAAGAACATATATTTTCACGCCAATTTGGGCGTTTGAAGAGATTTTTGGAGCGCACACAAGGGCACAATGTTAGCAAAAATGAGAAGAGAAACAGAAAGAATAATATCAAAAAAAATTGATTTTCCTCAAATGGAGTAAAAGTAGAAAAGAATACAAATTAGTAAAAAGAGAAACACACTATTAAAGAAAAATCGCCCAAAAGCAGCATATGTCAAAAAAAAGCATTACCTTTACATTTAAAAGTCGAACGCTAATAATATTTATATATGAAAAAAGAGATTAAGTTCAGTTTAGTTTACCGAGACATGTTCCAGTCATCCGGTAAATTCCAGCCTTTGGCTGCACAGCTTGAGAAGATTGCACCCGTAATTGTCCAGATGGGCTGTTTCGCCCGCGTAGAGACTAACGGTGGAGCATTCGAGCAGGTCAACCTCATGGCCGGTGAGAATCCCAACAAGGCAGTACGCTCATTTACAAAATATTTCAATGAGGCAGGCATCCAGACACATATGCTCGACAGAGCCCTGAATGCACTGCGTATGTTCCCCGTTCCCGCCGACGTTCGTCGCCTCATGTACAAGGTGAAAAAGGCACAGGGAACAGACATCACCCGCATCTTCTGCGGATTGAATGACGTACGTAACATCATTCCCTCAATCAAATATGCATTAGAGGCAGGAATGATTCCTCAGGCTACATTGTGTATAACATCTTCGCCCATTCACACAATCGAGTACTACAGCGAAATGGCCGACACACTCATCAAAGAGGGTGCTACAGAAATCTGTCTCAAGGACATGGCCGGAATCGGTCGTCCCGCATTCCTCGGAAAGCTGGTGAAGAGCATCAAGGAGAAGCATCCTGACATCATCATACAGTACCACGGCCACAGCGGTCCCGGCCTCTCGATGGCATCTATCCTTGCAGTGTGCGAGAATGGTTGCGACATCATCGACACAGCCATCGAGCCTCTGTCGTGGGGTAAAGTTCATCCGGACATCATCAGCGTGCAGGCAATGCTCAAGGACGCAGGTTTCAAGGTAGCCGAGATTGACATGAACGCTTATATGAAGGCGCGCAGCCTCACACAGGAGTTCATCGACGAATGGCTGGGCTACTTCATGGACGACAACAACAAGCTCATGAGTTCACTGCTGCTCACCAGCGGCCTCCCCGGAGGAATGATGGGCTCAATGATGTCCGACCTTGCAGGCGTTTACAAAGGAATCAACGGAATTCTGCAGAGCAAGGGCAAGCCCGTATACAATACTCTCGACGACCTTATGGTTGAGCTTTTCAACGAGGTTGCATACGTATGGCCCCGCGTAGGTTACCCCCCATTGGTAACACCCTTCAGCCAGTATGTTAAGAACATTGCGCTTATGAACTTGCTGAGCCGCGCTCAGGATGAGCCCCGCTTCACACGCATGGACGACAGTATGTGGGGAATGATTCTCGGCAAGAGCGGAAAGCTCCCCGGAGAGGTTGCTCCCGAAATTATAGAGCTTGCCAAGCAGAAAGGCTTCGAGTTTACCACAACCGACCCGCAGAGCTTCTACCCCGACGCACTCGACAAATACATCAAAGAGATGGAAGAGCTCGGATGGGAGCGTGGCGAGGACGACGAGGAGCTGTTCGAGTTTGCAATGCACGAGCGCCAGTACCGCGACTTCAAGAGCGGAGTGGCCAAAGAGCGCTTCCTTGCCGACATTGAAAAGGCCAAAGAGGGCGAGCTTGCAAAGCAGGGCGTAAGCATCGAGGAGATCAAGGCCATCAAGCACGCAAAAGCCGAGCCCATCGCTGCTCCCGAAAAGGGACAGATTATCTGGGAGGTTGCCATGGACGGCAATTCTATCCCCCCCGCAATCGGCAAACACTTCGACGCCGACGAGGAGTTCTGCACCATCGTCACCCCTTGGGGCGAAATGCAGTCCGTATCGACAGGCCTCGGCGGTCGCGTAATAGAGATCTGCGCTCAGCAGGGCCAGGTAGTGCGCCGCGGAGACATTATCGCCTACATTCAGCGCGACGGACTTTTCGACTAATCAAATAACCACAATATTAATGTGCCCGCACATGCGGGCACATTAATTGTTTATATACAATAGAATAGCTATGAGAAGATACATTTTTTCGGCACTCGTTGCCCTACTCTGCTCCACAATAGATGTAGGTGCAAAAATCGCACATCTGCTCCCCACGCCCAAGATTGTGAAGGAGAGCAACGGCACTTTTAACCTTAACGAAAAGATAAGAATCGAGGACGAGAGCCAAAATGCACTTCTCGAAAAATTCATCGGGCAGCATTGCCGCACCACAAAAAAGAGAAACGCCCCGACGATAACCGTGAAAATGGCAGGAAGCATCGAGGGCAGCTACGACTACCCCCTGCACGGCTACCCCGACGAGGCCTACAGGCTGAAAATTGAGCCGCAGGCAATAACCATCGAGGCCGCAACCCCGATAGGAGTGACGCGCGCCGCGCAGACACTGATGCAGCTTGCCGAAGGATACGAAAAAGGCAAAGAGGCACTCGAGTGCGTGGAGATTACCGACTGGCCTGCATTCAAGCTGCGCGGATTCATGCACGACGTTGGCCGCAGCTACATTCCCATCGAAGATATCAGGCGACAGATAGAGCTTCTGTCACACTTCAAGATAAACACCTTTCACTTTCACCTCACCGAAAACCAAGCGTGGAGATTCGAAGTGAAAAAATACCCCCAGCTGACGAGCGACAGCTCCATGACACGCTTCGCGGGCCTCTACTACACACAGGAGCAGTGCCGCGAGCTCGAAAAGTTCGCTGCCGAGCGCGGAGTAATAATAATCCCCGAAATTGACATGCCCGGACACAGCCAGGCATTCAAACGCGCAATGGGCCACTCGATGCAGAGTGCGCAGGGAGTTGCCGAGCTTAAAGAGATTCTCGAAGAGGTTGCCGCCACCTTCCCCCTCGCGCCCTACATACACATTGGAGCCGACGAAGAGAGCATCACCTACCCCGGCTTTCTCGAAACGATGACCGAGAAGGTACACTCGCTGGGCAAAAAGGTTATTGTGTGGAATCCCATACGCGGAATCAGAATAACAAAAAACATCGGCGCGGACATGACACAAATGTGGTCCACTGCCGGACGCAAGGTCGATGGAATCCCCAATATCGACTGCCGCTACAACTACATCAACCACTTCGACGTCTATGCAGACGTTGCAGGAATCTACAAAAGCAACATCTACTACTGCCAGCAGGGCAACGCCGAGGTTGCAGGTTCAATCACTGCTGTATGGAACGACCGCAAACTGACTGATGCAAAAGAGATTATCGCACAGAATAATTTATACGCAAGCGCAATAGCCTCGGCCGAGAGAGCATGGAAGGGCGGTGGCGAAGAGTATATAGAAAAAGGCGGAACGCCCCTCCGTAGCCACGAAAAAGAGTACGCAGAGTTTGCCGATTGGGAGCGCCGATTCCTTTTCCACAAGAGCCGCACACTGAAGGGCGAGCCCGTGCCCTACGTGAAGCAATGCAACGTACATTGGTGCATAAGCGGAGCCTTCCCCAACAACGGCGACGCAGGAAAAATACTGCCACCCGAGACCGAGGGGCCGAAAGATTGCTACACATACGAAGGCAAAGAGTACCCCACGACACACGCAACCGGCGCTGGAATCTATCTGCGCCACACATGGGGAGGAATAATCCCCACGCACTTTGCCGCCCCGCAGACAGGCACCACAGCATACGCATGGACCTACATATACTCGCCCGTCGAGCAAAAAGCCGGCGCACAGATAGAGTTTCAGAACTACGGAAGGTCGGAGAGAGACCTTGCACCCGAGGCCGGTAAATGGGACAGACGCGGCTCGCGAATATGGCTCAACGACAAAGAGATTGTTGCCCCTGCATGGAAGAACAGCGGCAAGAGCATCGACAATGAGCAGTATCTTCTCGACGAGAATTTCACTGCGCGCCCACCCGTAGCCATCGAGCTTAAAAAAGGATGGAACAAGATATTCATCAAGCTGCCCAACAACCCCGACGGCGGCGTACGCCTGAACAAATGGATGTTCACCTTTGTGGTTACCGACTGCAAAGGCGAGAATGCCCTCGAAAATATCATTTACTCGCCGACAATAAACAACAAATGAAAAAAGCACTCACGCTCGCAATGCTCATAATCTGCTGCACGCAGATGTGGGGAAACAACATACGCTACACGCAGGGCGACAGCATAAAAATATGCGAAAAGCTCGCCCGTCTGTACAAAAACAGAGGAAAAAACAGGGCCACACTGCTGGTGGAGGCTGCAAGGCTGTTCATCGGCACGCCCTACGTTGGCGGCACTCTTGACAAAGAGCGAGAGGAGCGACTGACGGTGAGCGCAAGCGAACTCGACTGCACCACCCTTGTGGAGGCCTCATTGGCAATGGCGATGACCGTCAGCGAGGGGAAGAGAGAGTTCGCCACCTTCTGCGAGAATCTGAAAAAGATACGCTACCGTAGCGGCGAGTGCAAAGGTTACGACAGCCGTCTGCACTACTTCACTTGGTGGGTGGCCGACGGCGCGAAGAAAGGCATCGTGCACGAAATTAGTGGAAAGGTATTCGGCGGCCGCCAAATGCTGAACCTGTGCTTCATGAGCAGCAACCCCGACAAATATATGCAGCTGAACGGCGACAGCGCACTCACCGCCGCCATTGCCCGCCACGAGGCGCCCTTCCGCGAAAAAGAGATTCCCTTTCTGCAAAAAGCACTGCTGAAGGGCACGAAAAAGAGCCTGCCTGTGCGCGACGGCGACATTATTGCGCTTGTAACAAACATTAAAGGGCTGGACGTCACGCACATGGGAATAGCCGTATGGGTAAAAGGCAAGCTACACATGCTGCACGCATCGTCGAAAGAGAAAAAGGTGATACTCGACCCTACCCCGCTGCACGACTATCTTGCACCGCGAAAATCGTGCCCGGGAGTGAGAGTGGTAAGGGTGAAATAGGCATTTTAATGTCTGCTCAATTTAATTTTGAATATTTTATTTATTATGGGGATTGAGGGCAAATGTTCCTCAATCTCTTTTTTGTATTCTACGGCAGTTTTTTCCCTTAATCTTTGTTGCAATTTTATTGGCCTTTGTTTCTATCCTTACTTTTTGTCGCACAAAAAGTAACAAAAAGGCACAGCACAGACAAAATCAGTCGTAGCGCCCTTTTGCTCACGAATTTTCGTAAACGAAAATATTGCCTTCGGCGAACTTCGGCTGCGCTCGTTGTAAGTGTAAGTAAACTTCCACTTACTCGCTGGCACGAACTTTCCTCGGTTGGGCGCTACTTGTCAGCAACTTTCCCGCAGAAAGACTACGCGGGAGTGTGTAAGTTTAGCCGCGCCACGGCGCGTCAAAAAACTTTCACACT
>JAFYPH010000016.1 GCA_017547585.1 Bacteroidaceae bacterium
ATCCACTACACGATGGGTGGTATCTGGGTTGACTACGAGCTGCAGACCTCTATTCCTGGTCTGTTCGCTATTGGTGAGTGTAACTTCTCTGACCACGGTGCTAACCGCCTCGGTGCATCTGCCCTCATGCAGGGTCTCGCCGATGGTTACTTCGTACTTCCCTACACAATGCAGAACTACCTTGCCGACCAGATTCAGGTGCCCCGTTTCAGCACAGACGCACCCGAGTTCGAGGCTGCCGAGAAGGCTGTCAACGACAAGATTGCCAAACTTATGGCTATCAAGGGTAACCGCAGCGTAGACTCTATCCACAAGGAGCTTGGTCACGTAATGTGGGAGTATGTAGGTATGGCACGTACAAAAGAGTCTCTCGAGACAGCTATCAAGAAGCTCGCCGAGGTAGAGAAAATCTTCTGGAGCGACCTTCGCATCCCCGGTGCTGCCGACACACTCAACATCGAGCTCGAGAAGGCTCTCCGTCTGCTCGACTTTATTGAGATTGGTAAGCTCATGGCATACGACGCACTCAACCGCGAGGAGTCTTGCGGTGGTCACTTCCGCGAAGAGCATCAGACAGAAGAGGGCGAGGCTAAACGTAACGACGAAGAGTTCTCATATGTTGCTTGCTGGCGTTACACCGGCGAGGGTAACGAGCCCGAACTTCTCAAAGAAGACCTCAACTATCAGTACATCAAGGTACAGCAGCGTAACTACAAAAACTAATTAAAAGAATATAACAATGGATAAAAATATAAGCTTTAATTTGAAAGTATGGCGTCAGAGAGGTCCCAAAGAGAAAGGTGCTTTCGAGACCTATCAGATGAAAGACATTCCCGGTGATACTTCATTCCTCGAAATGCTCGACATTCTCAACGAGCAGTTGGTAAACGAGGGTAAAGAGCCTATCGTGTTCGACCACGACTGCCGCGAGGGTATTTGCGGTATGTGCTCACTCTACGTGAACGGTCATCCTCACGGCCCCGCAACAGGTGCAACAACCTGTCAGCTCTATATGCGTCGTTTCAAAGATGGCGACACAATCACAGTAGAGCCTTGGCGTTCGGCTGCATTCCCCGTAATCCGCGACCTCATGGTCGACCGTACAGCGTTCGACAAGATTCAGCAGGCTGGTGGATTCGTATCAATCAACACAGGTGGTATTCCCGACGCTAATGCAATTCCCATCGGCAAAGACATCGCCGAGGAGGCAATGGACGCAGCAGCATGTATCGGTTGCGGTGCTTGTGTAGCAGCTTGTAAGAACGGTTCTGCAATGCTCTTCGTTTCTGCAAAGGTTAGCCAGTTTGCACTCCTTCCCCAGGGTAAGGTAGAGGCTGCACGCCGTGCAAAGGCTATGGTTGCTAAGATGGACGAGCTTGGCTTCGGTAACTGTACAAACACTCGCGCTTGCGAGGCCGAGTGTCCCAAATGCGTTTCAATCAGCAACATCGCTCGTTTGAACCGCGAGTTTATCAAGGCTAAACTTGCTGACTAATAGCATATTAGTATACTAAAAATGGTGCTGGCCAATTGGCCAGCACCATTTTTTTGTAGTATGTTGTTTATTTTTGAAGTTATATATAAAAGAGGTGTATATTGTTACTTTTACCACCTAATCAATACTGGACTGGTACGTAATATTTTACTTATAATTAAACAGATACCAATAACGACAAGTGAAATAAAGCCTCCTATAATAAGTTCCAATGTTGCATTGTTGCCTGTCAACAGAAAATCTCCTATTTGTGGTAAGCTAGGCAGGAAGAAATAGTGTAATAAGTATATATCCAATGTTTTTTTGCCAATATATTGCAATGCTCTTCCTATCTTTTTGTCGGCCGTGAATGAATCCTGATATGTTTTAAATGTATTGTATACAATAAGTAATCCAAGATATCCGATAAGCATTTCGGCTATTATATCGAACATTTTCCATATATTCATGCCATCGCTTATATTGGCGCCAATTAAACTTCTTTTTGCATAGAATAGCGAGGCAAACAGAACTATAATTATTGCTGCAAAATATTTGCTTTCGAGTATTTTCCTAAACTCCTCTTTGTACATTGAACAAATGTAACCAAATGCAAAGTATTGGAAGTAGTTGAACGTGTGATGCAAGCTGAGAATATTTCCAATTTCGTTCAGTGTTGGGTTCATTTTTAAAGGGATTTTTGCAACGAACATTCCTCCGGAAAGCAGTATTAATGCAATGAACATACGTTTTTTGTGAATTTGCTGAATACCATTGTAAAGAATGGTATTTGTTGTATATACAACAAGAAAAATTTCAAGAAGGACAATGGTGAACCAATATCCAAGTTTACCATTATGCGTGATGAATTCCTTAAAATCTGCATTGAAATATGCGTATGTGTAGATAAGGCCAACAACAAATGTTGGTACAAGTAGTATAAATGATTTTTTCTTGCTCATCTTCCACCATGTGGGCCAATTCCATTCAATCCCTGCTTTGTAAGCCATAAAGCCACTGACCCAAAAGAACAATGGCATAAAGAAAGAGATGAAAAGACTATTGATATATGTAGGTATAATATATCCAAAACTTGTCATTTCTACATGGGCAAATACCACGAGAATCATGGTCAGTCCGCGTAGAGCATCCATGTATTCTATTCTTTTTGTTGGTTTTGTAGTGTTTGCTTGCATAATTTGTGTTTGTTCTATTAATGATAGATATTCTTTTTGCGATGTTAATACGACGCTGAGGCACGTATTCCCGCTTCGGCGAGCAATGCCACTATGCGGTCGAGTTCTTCGCGTGTAGCCTTTTTCAGCCCCTCTTGCGGCGTTTCGCGGTCGATAGTGTATATCATCACTTCGCGCGGAGCAATCTTTTTCACTGTCTCCAGCCACGGAAGTACATATTCGTTGCCGGTGTTGTCCACGCTGCGGCCATCGACCTCGCCCTTCATGAACATTGTCTGAATGACGGCATTCTTTCCGAATTTCGCAAGTTTCTCTACAATCTCCTCCACATTATAGGCCATTGTGGGGCGGTCGACGAAGCGAATATACTCCTCGCACACAGTGTCGAGCTTCAGAATATTGTTGTCCACACGGCTCAGTGCGTCGAACACTGCGGGGCGTGTGACAAGCGTTGCGTTTGTGAGCACGCTCACCTTTGCTGCGGGGAAATATTTGTCGCGCAGGGCAAGAGTGTCGTCTATGATTCCCGCAAATTTCGGGTGGATGGTGGGCTCGCCGTTGCCCGCGAATGTAAGAACATCGGGGGCGACGCCCTCGGCCTTCATTGCTATCAGCTTCTCTTCGAGCGCAGCAGCAACCTCCTCGCGTGTGGGCAGAGGCTTGTGTGCCTTGCGTGCGGCGTTGAATCCACATTCGCAGTAGAGGCAGTCGAACGTACACACTTTGCCATCCTCGGGCAGCAGATTGATTCCCAGCGACACGCCCAGACGGCGGCTGTGTATGGGGCCGAATATCGGCGAGGGATATATTATTGTAGACATCTTTTTTACTCTTTAAATTAAAATTCTATTCAGCTACAAGCTTGTTGTTGAGCATGCGGTGCATATACTGCTGTATAATGGCCTTAAGCTCTTTCTCCATCTGCTCAACTGTCGCCGGCAGTTTCTCAACAACATTCTCTTTCAAAAGTTTATCCTCTCTCACATTGTAGAGAGCCGTTGCCGCGTTTCCGTCGAATTGCAGCATATATTCACCCTTATAATATTGGTAGATGTTATTATTGTAGTTCACGGCGAAGCTCTTATCGGCGGGGGTGTCTATAAGGCTCTTGCCGAATGCCACAAACTCCTTGTCGTAGTTAAGGCCGTGCAGCACCGTGGGCATAATATCTATCTGCTGCGCTATTGTGCAGCTGTCGATGCCCGGAGCGAAAGGCTCGCTCTTGTCGGGTGCGAAGAATATCACGGGCACTTCAAACTGTCCCGACGCATTCTTGTAGCGCTCGTCGTTCGTCTGGTTCGAGTGGTCGGCGGTAATCACGAAGAGAGTATTCTTGTACCATTCGCTCTTTTTCGCCCTCTCGAAGAATGTGCGCAGCGCCTTGTCTGTGTAGGTCACACATTTGTGTATGGGCAGTTCCCCCTCGGCGATTGTGCCGCTGTACTTTTCGGGAATGCGGAAGGGGTGGTGCGACGATGCGCTGAACATTGTCGTTGCAAAAGGCTCTTCGATGCTCTCCATTGTCTCGGCAAAATAGTCGAAGAAGGGCTCGTCCCAGATGGCCCACGTGCCGTCGAAACTTTCCTCGCCGCTATCTTTCTTTGCAGCGTTGAACTCGTCGAGGCCGTAATACTTCTGGTAGCCTGTGGTGCGCGCAAATGCCTGAAAGCCCATGGAGCCGTTTGGCGCGCCGTGGAAAAATGCAGTATTGTATCTCTTTTTTGCAAGTTCACCCGCAATGCCGCTCACGCTGTTGAGCGATGCGGGGGTCACAAAGAAGGGCTCCACGAACATGGGAATGCTCGACAGCACCGAGGGCATTCCGTCGATGCTCTTGCGTCCGTTGCCGTACGAATAGGCGTATGTGCGGCTCTCGCTGATGAGCGAGTCGAGGAAGGGTGTCAGCGACGGGGTGGTGCGCTCGGGGTTGAACGCTCCAATATAGTCCTTTCCGAAGCTCTCGAGGATGAACACCACCACATTCTTTTCGGTGAACAGGCTGTCGCCGGCGGGTGCGTGCAGCGGCGAATAGATGCCCTCGAGCTCCTCCTGCGAGAAGAATTTCACCTCTTTGAAAGGGCTCTTGCTTATGGTGCGTATCATCGAGAAGGGGGTGTTCAGCACAATCACCGCCTCGTTGGGGTTGTTCACATACTGGTTGGCGTTGCTTATGGTAATGGGACGTATGTGTCGGCCCACTCCTCCGCGCATTCCGAAGATGATGAGCGGGGCCACCACCAGCAGCGCAGCGACGTGGGTAATATAGTAGTTTTTGAGCTTCCCTTTCTCGTATCCCTTTGCAGGACGGTAGAGCTTGTAGGACGCCCATATTATCAGCAGCGCCCCGATGGTAAGGTACCAATGGTTCACAAGCTCCACGCCTATGATTTTTGCAATATTGCCCTCGTTCGAAAATTCGCTGAACACCGACCATGTGCTGCGTCGTCCCGTAAAGGGCACGTACACGCTGTCGGCAAAGTTTGCGATTACTCCCACTGCTATTCCCACAGTGTAGAGAATGTGTGTGAGCTTCTGCGTGAATGCTCCCTCTTTCAGGTGCAGAGGCAGCAGCAGTGCCAGAATATAGGGAATATTCAGGTAGCACACGGCGGCTGTGTCAAAGAGCAGCGAGCCGCGCAGCAGCTCTCCTATGCTGTTGCTTGCAAGGCTCTCGGCGTAAAGGTCGCTGTTCACGGCCAGGAATATCACGCGGCACAGCATCAGTATAATATATGCGAGTGCAATGTTGCACACAAGCGCAACAGGCAGTTTGGTCTCTTTTTTCTTGTACATATTTTTTTATTGTGCAGTGAACGGCTTATGGTTAGGACTATCCTGCAATTACTTTACAGGAGCGGGGCCCATGGTGAACTCAAGCACGCCTCCGGCCTTAATCTGTTCGTATGTAATGCTTGTTCCTTCAACGGGAGCGCCATTGAGCTTGGCCTCTTGAATGTAGATATTCTCCATTGAATTGTTGTGAGCAATCACGGTAAACTGCTTGCCGTTGCCGACGTTCATCACTGCCTTGTGCACAAGGGGTGAGCCAAACTGGAAATCTCCGGCAGCGGGGTCAACCTGATAGAAACCCAATGCAGAAAGTATGTACCATGCTGACATCTGTCCGGCGTCCTCGTTACCGCAAACACCGCTGTGGTCATCGTAGTAAAGTTCGTTGAGAATCTGTCGCACCTTCTCGGCACACTTCTCCTGATGGCCTACATAATTGTAAAGATAGGTAATATGGTGGCTGGGCTCGTTGCCGTGAGCATACTGGCCGATAAGGCCGGTAACATCGGCGCCGAAATTCTCTCTTCCATTTTCGTCTACAAAGAAGCTGTCCAGCTTGGCAGTAAACGCCTCGGGGCCACCGAGTGTGTCCACCAATGTCTGCACATCATGAGGCACCAACCACGTGTACTGCCATGCATTACCCTCGCTGAAGTCAGCATGATGCTTGGCCATATAGGGGTCGAAAGGCTCTTTCCAGCTTCCGTCCAAATTTCGTGCACGCACCAAACGCATTGCGGGGTCGTAATACTTCTCCCACGACTTGCTGCGGTTGCCAAAATATTCGGCAGCCTCGGAGTCGCCCTGCATCTTGGCAACTTTGGCCAAAGAAGCATCGGCAATAGCATGCTCCATACATCTTGATACCTCTTCTCTCTCGTCGCTCTTGTCGTGAGGTATGAATCCGTACTCCTTTATGTAGCCCACTCCGCGGTCGTCGCGCATAGAAGATTTCTTCATGGCTTCCAATGCTGCGGGAATATCCTTCACGTAGCCCTTCAGGCACAGGTCGGCCAGGATGATGACGCCGGGGTTTCCGGGCATACAGTTAGTCTCCCAGCCCTGCAGGTGCCAGATGGGCAGTGTTCCCTGCTGCTCGTAAATGTTCATAAAGGTCGAGACCAATGATGTGGACATTTCGTCGTCGATAAGGGTGAAGAGAGGGTAGGCTGCTCTGTAAGTGTCCCAAAGAGAAAGCATTGTGTACTGTTTTTCCTTGGCATTGTGGTTCTTTTCATCTGCACCGCGGTAATCGCCGTTCACGTCGCTGAAGAGCGAGGGGGCAATCATCAGGTGATACATAGAGGTGTAGAATATACGCTGTTGCTTCTCGTCCATGGGAACAATGTCGATGTTACCCAACTTCTCGTTCCACTTTTCCTTCGCCTGAGCATAAGTGCCGTCGAAGTCCCAGCCGGGAAGCTCGGCCTCGAGGTTGGCGGCTGCATTCTCGCAGCTTACAGCAGAGATTCCCACCTTTGCCAAAATGGTCTTCTTTTTGGAGGTATCAAACTTGAGCGAAGTAGCATACTGGTCGTGTACAATGTGAACATCCTCTTTGCCGATGAAAGGCTCCGAGAATTTGGCTGCAAAATAGACAATGTGGCGAGCCCAACCGTCAGAGCGTCTGTAGCCTCTGATCTCTGTTGGAGATACAACTTCGAGTTTCCATTCTCTGGGGTGTTCCCATCCGATACCTGTGCACAGGTCTACCAGAATGGCCGAATTGTCGTCGGTAAAAGTATACTCGTGCAAGCCTGTTCTTTCGGTGGTTGTGAGACGCACATTAACGCCATAGTCAGGCAACTGAACAGTGTAAAGTCCCGGCTTCACACTTTCGAGACTATGGTCGAGCGTAGCATACAGATGGTTAACATCTGCTCGACGGGGAGCCCTGTGACGCTTGTCAAACTTTGCCTTTTCGGGGTTGTAGGGCATGAAAAGCACGTCGCCCAGGTCGCTGCATCCGGTGCCTGTGAGGTGGGTGTGAGAAAAACCAATCACCAGCGTGTCGCTGTAGTGATACCCCGAGCACCAGTCCCAATCCTCGGTCTTAACCTGATGAGGGCCAAGCTGCACCATTCCAAAAGGCACACTTGCTCCAACAAAAACATGGCCGTGACCGCCTGAACCTATATAGGGGTCAACAAGTGCAGTATAATCCTTCTTCGAATCGCATGACACAAGAGCCATGACTGCACCCAGCACTAAAAATAAAACTTTTTTCATATATTAATTGCTCTTTGTCTATCTGTTCTTGTAATCGTTGTATGTACTCTGCAAAATGGCTTTTGCCCTCTTCAGACGGCTGTGAGCGCTGTCGGCGGGCTCCTCTTTTAATATTGCGCCGGCATTGAGGTCGAGCATCGAGAATCCCGTCGAGTCGATGAACTCCACTCCATTGTTGAACGTGTGGTAGGCAAACGGGTATCTGTAAGCGGGGCTCAGAATGTTGCGGCTGAACTTATACTCGTCGGTGGGTAGCTGCATCTGTGCAAGGAGCGTTGCCGCAAGGTCACTCTGGTTGCACAGTGCCTCTATGCGTTTGGGCTCCTTCACTGCTCCTCCCAGCATCAGCAGGGGAATGTGGTTGCGGCGTCTGTCGGTGCGGTCGGCGTCGCGCGGGTAGGACGACACTGTGTGGTCGGGGACGCAGATGATGAGCATATTCTCCCACTCTGCGCTCTTCTTCATCTTGTCGACAAACACTCCCAGACACGAGTCTGTGTAGGCAAATGCGTTTGCAATCTTCTCGTCGGGAATGCTGTTGTGAGGCACTATCCACGGCTCGTGGCTGCTGAGCGTTAGAAGGGTAACGTGCCAATTTCTATCTTTCGGCTGGCGGTCGATAATCGAGCATAGTGTGTCGAAGGTAACATCGTCGTTCACTCCCCATTGATGCTTTTTCGCCTCGCTCGGAAAGTCTGTGTCGGCCATCAGGGTATTGTAGCCTCCCGAGAAAATATAGCTTTTCATGTTCGTGAAGTTGATGTCTCCGCCGTAGAGGAAAGTATTGTGGTAGCCGGCTTTCGACAGCGAAGAGGCTATTGCCGGCAGGCTCTGGCTCTTTACGGGAGACTTCATCACCGATATTTGCGGGAACGACGAGTAGCCGCTCAACAGGCTTATGAGGCCTCGGTCGGTGCGGTAGCTGTTTGCGTAGCAGTTGGTGAAAAGCACCCCCTCGCTGCATAGTTTCGAGAAGTTTTTGGCAATGCTTTTGCCGCCAAGCTCGTCGATAAACACCGAGCCCATGCCCTCGAGAATAATGGTGACAATGTTGGGGCGTGTGCTCTTGAGCAGTGTGTCGCTTATAGTGCTGTCGGTAGTGTAGAGGCTGTCGAAAAGCGCGCTGCGCTCCTCTTCGTCGTAGAAATTATATGTGTCGCCGTAGTCCTGAATCTTGCTCAGCGAGTATATGAAGCTGAATATGGGGTTCACGGCCGAGTGGTTAAGGAAAAGGTCGTCGCTGTAGTACACCTGTCCCACATTGTTGGTCGACTCCTTCACTCCTCCGCGTATCGCAAGGAACAGCAATCCTCCCGCAAAGAGGAACACAATGAGCGACAATATTTTCTTGTCGGCCTTTGCAAATTTCTCGGGGGTGATGCGGTGCAGGCTAAGGCCGACGAGCGTGGTCAGTGCCACAAACACAGCGAAGCGCACAAATAGATAGCCTGTCGTCACGCTGGCGATGGCATTCTCGGGCGAGTCAATATATTGCAGGAATGTGCCGTCGAGCTTGAATCCCCAAAAAGGGTAGAGGCTGGCGTCGGCAATAAAGGCGAGGGCTGTTGCTGCGGCTATCAGAATGTTGTATGGCAGCAATATCTTTTTGAAGGGGATTTTCACGAACAGGCTGACGATGCACAGCAGCAGCGGCAGTGCAGTAAGGTAGCCGGCAATGGCAATGTCCAGCTTCAGTCCGCTCAGAGCCACGTCCAGATAGTCGCCCGCAGTGTAGCTCTTTTCGGCGTTCAGGGCGAGGAAAAGCAACCTCAGCGGTACGAACATCAATATAGGTGTCACATAGTATCGGATGATGAATTTCAATCGCTCTTTCATTGTGTGCAAAATTTTTCTGTTGTGCGGGATTTTGTCATTTGCGTCCGAAGTCCGCGGGAATCTCGCCCCATTCGGCAGTCTCCCATTTTATCAGCGGATTCTTGTAAGTGTGTGTCTGCAGCCATCGTTCGGCCCTCTCTATCATTGCAAAAACCTCGCTTGTGGCGCTGCCCTGTTCGAGCTTGGTCTTGCATTTTTTCTGTTTAATCCACAGCAGGGCGTTGCGGCTGTCCGAGTATATGGGTATCGGGCTATTTTGCTTTTCGAGCAGTGCGAGCCCGTGCACGATGGCAAGAAATTCGCCTATGTTGTTGGTACCCAGGATGGGGCCGAAGTGGAAAATCTCCTCGCCGGTGGCAAGATACACTCCCCTGTACTCCATCTGTCCGGGGTTTCCGCTGCAGGCAGCGTCCACGGCAAGAGCGTTGCGATGCACGCTCGCGGGAATCTCTGCGGGCCCCTTTTCCTCCTTCTTCTCGCCGTAAATATATTTGTACGGCGACTCGGAATAGGCACGTTCGGCCTCGGCGAGTGTGGCAAAGGACTTGTAGAGTGCCTGCTTCACACCCTTTATCTGTGCCTGACACTCGTCCCAGGTGTCGTAAACACCTGGGACGAGTCCGTTCCAGACAACATAATAGCGTTTTTTGCCCATATTTTACATTCTCTCGGGAACGTCTATTCCCAAAAGGTTCATGGCGGTCTTTATCACTTTGCCCACGTTGCGTGTCAGCAATATACGGAAGGCCTTGAGCGTAGCATCCTCCTCGCGCAAGATGCTGAAGTCGTGGTAGAACTGGTTGTACTCCTTTGCAAGCTCGTAAGCATAGCTTGCAATGCCCGAGGGCGAGTAGTCTGTTCCTGCCTGACGCACCACTGCGGGGAAGTCATAGAGCATGCGAATGATTGAACGCTCTTTGGCGCTGATGGTTGCAGGTGCCGCAGCCTCGGCAATGTTGATGCCGCTCTCGGCAGCCTTGCGCTCGATCGAGCGTGTGCGTGCGTATGTATACTGAATGAAGGGGCCTGTGTTTCCGTTAAAGTCGATAGACTCTTTGGGGTTGAAGAGCATGTTCTTGCGAGCATCCACCTTCAGCATGAAATATTTCAGTGCGCCCAATCCGATGGTGCGTATTGTGCTCTCGGCCTCTTCGGGAGTAAGGTCGTTCAGCTTGCCGCCAAGCTCGGCCGAAGTCTCGCGAGCAGTGTCGAACATCTCCTGCATCAGGTCGTCGGCGTCGACAACGGTACCCTCGCGGCTCTTCATCTTGCCCTCGGGAAGTTCCACCATTCCGTAAGAGAAGTGCACAAGGCCCTTGCCCCACGAGAATCCCAGCTTGTCGAGCAGCAGAGAAAGCACCTGGAAGTGGTAATTTTGCTCGTTACCAACCACGTACACCATCTTGTCGATGGGGTAGTCGCGGAAACGCAACTGTGCAGTACCAATGTCCTGTGTCATGTACACAGAAGTGCCGTCGCTGCGCAGCAGCAGCTTCTCGTCGAGGCCCTCGTTTGTAAGGTCGGCCCACACTGACTCATCCTCGCGACGGTAGAAGATACCCTTCTCCAATCCTCCGAGAACAGTCTCTTTACCCACAAGGTAGGTATCCGATTCGTAATATATTTTGTCGAAGTTTACGCCCAGCATGCGGTAGGTCTCGTCGAATCCCTCGTACACCCAGCCGTTCATCATCTTCCACAGGTTGCGCACCTCTTCGTCGCCCTGCTCCCATTTTACGAGCATTTCGCGAGCCTCGGCCATCAAAGGCGATGAAGCCTCGGCCTCCTCTTTCGACATTCCCTTCTCCATTGCCTCGCTGATCTCGGCCTTGTAGTGCTTGTCGAATGCCACGTAGTAGTCACCGATAAGATGGTCGCCCTTCTTGCCGCTGCTCTCGGGTGTCTCGCCGTTACCCCACTTCTGCCATGCAAGCATAGACTTACAGATGTGGATGCCTCGGTCGTTCACAATGTTGGTCTTAACCACGCGGTTACCATTAGCCTCGATGATGTTCGAGAGAGCGTAACCCAAAAGGTTGTTGCGAATGTGTCCCAAGTGCAGGGGCTTGTTGGTGTTGGGCGAAGAGTACTCGACCATCACCAGCGGAGAATTTTCTGTAACGGGAGTGATTCCCCATTTCTCTGTTGTCTCAATCTTCTGCAACAGCTCTATCCAATAGTTTGCGTCGATGTTTACGTTAAGGAATCCCTTAATCACATTGTACGATGCAATCAGGGGCTGGTTCTTTGTCAGATATTCTCCAATTTCGGCAGCTGTCTCCTCGGGCTTTTTGCGCGAGAGAGCGAGGAAGGGGAATACAACAAGTGTAAAGTCGCCCTCGAACTCCTTGCGTGTCTTTTGCAACTGGATTTTCTCTGCTGTAACCTGCTGGCCGTAAAGCTCGTTTATTGCGGCAGCAATGCTCTCGATGAGTATACTTTCTAAGTTCATATTGTAATGTATTTTGTTTTTCATTTTTGTTGGTTGCGACCATTTTTCGCAACCAACTGCAAAGATAGTGCAAGCCGAGCGCAATACAAAAAAAGCTCGCTTTTTTTTATTGCCGAGGCGCCGCCTATCTTATTCAAAGATAGTGCAAGCCGCTTTTTCGTTCGCCGCCTATCTTATTCAAAGATAGTGCAAGCCGCTTTTCGTTCGCCGCCTATCTTATCAAAAGATAGTGACAAACGAGCGAAAAATATGAAGCTCACTTCAATATTTTCGCTGCGAGTGCAGTATATCTTATAAAAAGAGAGGCACTTTTGTCCGGAAACGACTATTTTTACCTGAAAATCTTTGCAGAAGGCCTCATGTGTCTAAAAATAAAGAACGCTGCCTTTTGAAAGGCAGCGTTCTTTATTTGCTGTGTGGATGATTATTTTACAGCCTCTGCAAGCTCGGCACCGGGCTTGAATTTTGCTACGTTCTTAGCAGCGATCTCGATAGTAGCGCCTGTTGCGGGGTTAACACCCTTACGAGCAGCTTTCTGAGAAACTGAGAATGTACCGAAACCTACAAGAGCGATTTTGTCACCCTCTTTAAGTGCGTCTGTAACTGTGCTTACGAATGCATCAACCGCCTTTTTTGCATCAGCCTTGCTGATTTCAGCCTTTTCGGCAATAGCGTTTACAAGTTCTGTTTTGTTCATAATTCAATGTTTTTATGGTAGTTGTATGAAATATTGTGAGCGCAAATATATTATAGAGAACAACACAAAGCAAGTAAAAGATGAAAAAAATGTGATTTTTTTAGAAAAACTGATAAATAGAGCCCCTATATAAGGGTATTGCAAGGGATTTTGGCTACCTTTGCGCGGTCTTTAATAAATTTTTATGAGAGAAATTCCGGTAGTAACTAAAAATCTTATAGCCATCAATGTGCTGATGTTTTTGGCCTTGTTGGCATTTGAAAGGTCGGGTATCGACCTTAATAATCTATTGGGCCTTCATCTTTTCCTTGCGCCCGACTTCCGCCCCTATCAGCTGGTAACATATATGTTCATGCACGGGGGCTTCACGCACATACTTTTCAATATGTACGCTGTGTGGGTGTTCGGCAGCATACTCGAACGTGTGTGGGGCTCTTCGCGTTTCCTGCTCTTCTACATTGTGACAGGTGTCGGCGCGGGCCTTGTGCAAGAGCTTGTGCAGTATCTTTATTACTCGATGAATCTGGCGCAATATGCTCAGGTGAATATGGGTGGCGGCCTTATAGTCCCCATGGCCGAGTATCTTAACCTGTGGACGACGGTGGGAGCTTCGGGTGCAGTCTATGGCATTCTGCTCGCCTTTGCGATGACCTTCCCCAACGAGCAGCTTTTCATGATTCCCTTCCCCTTCCCCATAAAGGCAAAATATTTTGTGATGATTTTCGGTGCGTTGGAGCTTTTCACAGGCCTCAGCAACAATGTAGGCGACAATGTTGCCCACTTTGCCCATCTTGGAGGAATGATTTTTGGTATTGTATTAATTCTTTATTGGCGTAAAAAAGGTAAAATCGATGGCCCGTATAATTTCTGATTTGAAAAACCGCTTTCTGGCCGAAAATATCGTAGGCCGTTTCATATATATAAATGTGGGAGTGTTCATTTTCTTTGCACTGCTCGACGTTGTTGGGACACTTTTCAACTTCTCCTCTTCGCCTGCGCTGTACCTGAAAATGTGGCTCGAACTCCCCTCGGCTCCCGAGCAATATATTGTGCAGCCCTGGTCGCTGGTAACATATATGTTCCTGCACGGCGGCCTCACGCACATATTGTGGAACATGCTCGCCCTCTATTGGTTCGGAAAGATATTTCTCTCGTTCTTCTCTACCCGCCATTTTGTGGGCCTCTACCTGCTTGGCGGCATCGTGGGCGGCCTCTTCTTTATGCTGGCCTACAATCTGTTCCCCATGTTCACATCCTCGGGAAGCAATGCCTATCTTGTGGGCGCCTCGGCGGCGGTGCTTGCCATCGTTGCGGCCTCGGCGGTGCGTGTGCCCGACTATAAAATAAATATGCTGTTGATTGGCGAGGTCAAGCTCTCGACGCTTGCGGTGGCAACGGTAATAATTTCGCTGTTGCTCGTGACATCCGACAATGCCGGCGGCTCTTTCGCCCATCTTGGCGGCGCCTTTGCCGGTTGGGCCTTTGCCTACTATCTGAACAAAGGACGCGACCTTACAACCTACATCAACAAGGCTATGGATTTTGTGGCGAACATCTGCAAGGGAGGCTTCAAACGCCCAAGTAAGCCCAAGATGAACATTTTCAAGGGGAAACGCACCGACGACTACGACTACAATGCACAGAAAAAAGAGCAGAATGCCGAGGTCGACAGAATACTCGAAAAACTGAAAAAAAATGGCTATTCGTCGCTCACCGAAGAGGAGAAAAAACGACTCTTCGACGCCTCGAAATAGTCACTCACTTAAAGAAAATTCCCTTTGGATGTTTTTGAAATCAAATGCATTCAAAGGGTTGAATTTTAAAGAAATCGTGCATCAAATTAAATAAAATTCCATTTCTGTTCAAAAGTTTTGGAAAAATGAACTATATTTGCAAACTTTAAAAGGAAAAGTAATAAAAAATAATAATAAATTTTTAATAAAAATGCAAAACAAAGGATTTGTAAAGGTATTTGCGCTCCTGCTTACATTGGTGTGCGTGTTCTATCTTTCTTTCTCTTTTGTAACCAGTTACCACATGGGTAAGGCTGCAGAAGACCCTCAAGGAGAACAACATTACTTGGACTCTATGCTCAACGAGAAAGTTTGGCTTGGAGTTTACACTTTGAAGCAGAGCCGTGACATGGAAATCGGCTTGGGACTCGACCTTAAAGGCGGAATGAACGTCATTATGGAAGTTTCCGTACCCGATGTTGTAAAAGTTTTGGCTGATCACAAAGATGATGCAGCATTCAATCAGGCTATCGCCAACGCTAAGCAGCGTTCGCTCAGCAGCCAGTCCGATTTTATTTCTCTTTTCATCGAGGAATACAAGGCACTCGCTCCCGAGGCATCGCTTGCAACACTCTTCGCGACACAGCAGTTGAAGGACAAGGTGAACACCCGTTCGACAGACGCAGAGGTTGAGAAGGTTATCCGCGACGAGGTTCAGGCTGCCATCGACAACTCATTCAACGTACTCCGTACTCATATCGACCGTTTCGGCGTTGTTCAGCCCAACATTCAGGCACTCGAAGGCGCAATGGGTCGCATCATGATTGAGCTTCCCGGTGTTAAAGAGCCCGAGCGTGTACGTAAACTGTTGCAGGGTTCGGCTAACCTCGAATTCTGGGAGACATACAACTCTTCAGAGGTTCTTCCTTTGATGGAGGCTGCCGATGCTAAGCTCGCAGCTATTGCCGCTCCCGTTGAGAAGGCCGAGACAACAGAGGCTGCCCCCGCAGAAGAGAAGAAAGAGGCTTCGGCCGATGACGTAGCTGCCGCTCTCGAGGGCGAGGCTGCAACAGACGCTGCTGCCAATGCAAGTGCCGAGGAGTTGAAGAAACTTCACCCCCTTGCATCTGTTCTTCAGTTTGCAAACACAGGTAGCTCAGTAATCGGTTACGCTCACTACAAAGACACAGCAGCCATCAACACAATGTTGGCTAACCCCGAGGTTAAGAAGATCCTCCCCCGCGACCTCCGTCTCTATTGGGGTGTTCGTGCAGTGGATGCCGAGACAACCAACCTCTTCTACGAGCTCTACGCTATCAAGAGCTCACAGCGTAACGGTCGCGCACCCCTCGAGGGCGACGTGGTTGTTTCAGCTGCCGACACATACGACCAGCATGGCCGTCCCTGTGTAACAATGTCAATGAACACCGATGGTTCACGTCGTTGGGCACAGCTCACAAAGAACAACATCGGCCGTGCAATTGCTATCGTTCTTGACGGTTGCGTATACAGCGCTCCCAACGTAAGCAACGAGATTACAGGCGGACGTTCAGAGATTACAGGTAACTTCACCATCGAGCAGACAAAGGACTTGGCAAACGTGCTTCGTTCGGGTAAGATGCCCGCTCCCGCACGCATCGTGCAGGAGGACATCGTAGGTCCCTCACTCGGTCAGGAGTCTATCAATCAGGGTATGATGTCATTCATCGTGGCGTTTGTACTCCTTATGATATATATGTGCGCAATCTATGGTTGGATTCCCGGTGCGGTTGCCAACGGTGCACTTTTGATTAACTTCTTCTTCACACTCGGCGTGCTTGCATCTTTCCAGGCTGCACTCACAATGTCGGGTATCGCAGGTATGGTACTCTCTTTGGGTATGGCTGTGGATGCTAACGTGCTCATCTACGAGCGTACAAAAGAGGAGTTGCGTGCAGGAAAGACTACTCGTGCCGCTCTCACAGACGGTTACAAGAATGCATTCTCTGCAATCTTCGACTCTAACTTCACATCTATCATCACAGGTATCATCCTCTTCTACTTCGGTACAGGCCCCATCCGTGGCTTTGCTACTACACTTATCATCGGTATCTTCTGCTCATTCTTCACAGCAGTGTTCTTGACAAGAGTATTCTACGAGCACTTCATGGAGAAAGGCAAATGGCTCGACCTTACATTCGTTACAAAGTGGTCGAAGAACCTCATGATGAACACTTCTTACAACTTCATGGGCTTGCGCAAGAAGTCATTCGCAGTGTTCGGTGCGCTTGCAATAATCATGGTAGTTTCATTTGCTGTTCGTGGTCTCAGCCAGAGCATCGACTTTACAGGTGGTCGCAACTTCGTTGTTCAGTTCGAGAAAGAGGTTGAGCCCGAGACTGTAAGAGCACTCCTCAAGTCTAAGATTACCGAGGATAATGTTCAGGCTATCGCTCTTGGTACAGACAAGAAGACTATCCGTGTGACAACCAACTACCGCATCAACGAGGATGGTACAAACGTAGACTCAGAGATCGAGAAATTCCTCTACGACGCATTCATGGAGGGTAAGCTCCTGAGCGAGGGTCTCGACCTTGCAACATTCATCGACCGCGACAACCGCACAGGTGGCTCAATCATCAGCTCACAGAAGGTGGGTCCCAGCATCGCCGAGGACATCACCAAGGGCGCTATCTGGTCAGTGATTTTTGCTCTCGTTGCAATCTTCTTCTACATCCTTGTACGTTTCCGCAACGTAGCCTTCAGCATCGGCTCAATCGTTGCTCTTGGACTCGATACATTGCTGATCATCGGTTGCTACTCACTCTTGTGGGGCGTTCTTCCCATGTCTTTGGAGGTTGACCAGACATTCATCGGTGCTGTGCTTACAGCTATCGGTTACTCAATCAACGACAAGGTGGTTGTGTTCGACCGTATCCGTGAGTTCATCGGTCTCTACCCCAAACGCGACAAGTATGCACTCTTCAACGACTCTATCAATACAACTCTCTCGCGTACAATCAACACTTCTGTAAGTACATTGATTGTGTTGCTCTGCATCTTCATCCTCGGTGGTGACAGCATCCGCAGCTTCTCATTCGCGATGATTCTCGGTGTTGTATTCGGTACATTGTCGTCAATCTTCGTTGCAGCTCCTTTGGCTTACATCACTCTTACAAAGAAAGAGAACAAGGCTTCAAAGTAATCTGCAATAATAGTTGAATAAATAAAACTGCGACAGGAATTTCTCCTGTCGCAGTTTTATTTGTTATATTTACGAGCGAATCATAAAACTGCTCTCTTATGAACATCGAAAATAACGATTCTATGGTTGCAAGCTTGCTGCGTATGTTCAAGAATATATACTACAGCTGTCGTCGTTTCATCATCATTGCCTTGCACCGCAATAACCGCACGGTAGATGCTATTATAGATATCAGAAACGGTGAGATTAAATTGTCGGGGACAATATACGCGTCGGTGGGCTATGACCATAAGATTGTTTATCCCAAGGATGCCTTCCTTGTCACCGAGAAGTTCAAATACACCTCGCCCGAACTGATGAAAGAGGGAATGTGTGGTGGTGACGAGGCAATTGTGGAATACACCCTCGAGCCACGCAAGCGAGGGCTGTTCAGAGTCTATGAGAAGCGCTATTTTCGCGGGAAATTAGAGAACCGGATACTCCATCGCTATTTGGTTGTATAATGCCTGGGCGGGCTTTTAGGCGAACATCATCACTATAATCTGTGCGATAATCACGCGGCAGAACATTGCCAGCGGGTAGACGGTCGCGTAGCTCACTGCGGGATTGTCGCCGGGCAGTGTGTCATTAGCATAGTTCAGAGCCATGGGGTTGGCCATACTGCCGCACAACATTCCGCAGGCACTGCCAAAGTCGAGGCGGCTGACGCGCATCGCAACAAGAGCCATAATAACCACAGGCACAAAGGTAATGAGGAATCCCAGGGCTATCCACAAAGCTCCCTCGGGGCGCATTACTGTCTCGAAGAAGTGCGCTCCCGCGTCGAGTCCCAGACAGGCAAGGTAAAGTGAGAGGCCTATGCCTCGCAGCATCAGGTTGGCGCTGCGTGTAGTGTAGGTCACAAGATGGAAACGGGGGCCGAAACAGCCAATGAGAATACCCACCATGATGGGGCCTCCTGCGAGTCCCAGCTTCACAGGGGTGCTCATTCCCGGAATTGCAATGGGAATAGAGCCTATGACGAGTCCCAGCACAATGCCTATAAATATTGCCGCAAGGTTGGGCTCGCTCAATGTTTTTGAGGTGTTTCCAAGCAGTTTTTCAATATTCTCGATGGCCTTCTCCTCGCCTACGACAGTCAGTCTGTCGCCCATCTGCAGAATCAGTTTGGGTGTTGCGAGCAGATGCACTCCGTTACGTGTCACGCGGCTGATATTTATTCCGTAGCTGTTGCGCAGACGCAACGAGCCCAGTCTCTTGCCGTTAATCTCGGGACGGGTGATTACAATGTGACGCGACACAAGCTGGCTGTCGATGGCGTTCCAGTCGATGTCCTCCTTGTTCCAGTCTTTAGCCTCCATCTCTCCGAAAAGCGCAGTAAGCGTCGGAGCATCTTTCTCGGTGGTCACCACCAGCAGACGGTCGCCCTCTTTCAGCAACATTTCCGACGTGGGAATGCTCACCTTCTTCTCGCGCCACAGACGCGAGATTACAAATTTCGTGTGAATAAGCTCGGCAACCTCCTTCACGCTCTTTTCATAGATTCCGGGGTTCTGCACGCAATATGTGGCAATGAAAGTGTGGTTGTGGTCCTCGTGCTCGCCATTGTCGATGTCTGCGGGGCGCACGAACATCTTGCGCACAGCCAGCATCGCCAATATCACTCCCACGACACCCAGCGGATAGGTCACGGCGCAGCTCAATGCCGCTCCCGTCGACGAAAGTCCAATCTCCTTCAGTGTCTGCTGTGCAGCACCAAGCGCGGGGGTGTTTGTGGTTGCTCCGCACAGGATGCCCACCATTTCGCTCATGGGAATATTTGTAGTGTAGCTCAATGCAATAGCCATGATGGTGCCAAGAATCACCACTCCCATAGCCAGCGTGTTCAGCTGCAGTCCGCCCTTGCGGAAGGAACTGAAGAATCCCGGGCCCACCTGCAGTCCCAATTCATAGACAAAGAGCACAAGTCCCAGGCTCTCGGCGTATGTAAGCATGCTGTTGTCGATGTCCGCGCCCAGATGTCCGGCGAGAATACCTGCGAAGAATACGAATGTAACGCCCAGCGAAATGCCGAAGATGCGTATCTTTCCCAATCCAAGTCCGGTTGCGATTATTATGGACAGAATAATTACCGCCTGCAACGGGCTATGCTCTACAAATAGGCTGTTTAACCACTCCATGATACTGTCTTTTGCTTTTTATGAGTCTTTGCGCGGGTGGTCGAGATTATAGTGCAGTCCGCGGCTCTCTTTGCGCTCCATCGCCCAACGCATAATCAGGTAACCTACGTTGATTACGTTGCGCAGTTCGCATATTTCCTTGCTGATGACACTGCGTTTGAAAAGCTCCTCTGTCTCTTCATACAGCAGGTCCAGACGATCCCACGCACGCTTCAGACGCAGGTCGGTGCGCACGATGCCCACGTATGTACTCATCAGCTGGCCCACTTCGCGCAGGCTCTGGGTGATGAGCACAAGCTCCTCGTTCATCTTTGTGCCCTCGTCGTTCCACTCGGGAATATCCTCGTTGAACGTGTAGTTCTCAAAGGTCTCCATCGTGTGCTTCGCGGCAGCGTCGGCGTACACCACAGCCTCTATCAGCGAATTGCTCGCGAGGCGGTTGCCGCCGTGCAGTCCTGTGCACGAACACTCGCCCACAGCATATAGTCTGTGTATGCTCGATGCGGCATTCAGGTCCACCTTTATTCCTCCGCACAGGTAGTGTGCAGCGGGTGCCACGGGAATATAGTCTTTGGTGATGTCAATGCCCAGCGACAGGCATTTTTCGTATATAAGCGGGAAGTGTTTCTTTGTCTCCTCGGCATCTTTGTGAGTAACGTCAAGATAGACAAAATCTTCGCCTCTGTTCTTCATTTCGTTGTCTATGGCGCGGGCCACAATGTCGCGCGGGGCCAACGACAGACGCGCGTCGTACTTGTGCATGAACTCTTTGCCGTCGCTTGTGCGCAGCACAGCGCCGTAGCCTCGCATCGCCTCGGTAATCAGGAACGACGGGCGGTCGCCCACATTGTACAATGCCGTGGGATGGAACTGCACAAACTCCATGTCCTTTACGGTGCCCTTTGCACGGTACACCATTGCAATGCCGTCGCCGGTAGCCACAAGGGGGTTGGTTGTCGTCTGGTACACGGCGCCGCATCCTCCGGTAGCCATCAGCGTCACCTTGCTCAGGAAGGTGTCCACGCGGTTGGTCTCGAGGTCGAGCACGTATGCACCGTAGCACTCAATGTCGGGTGTCTGACGGGTGACATTTATTCCCAGATGGTGCTGGGTAAGAATCTCAATGGCAAAATGGTGTTCGAGTACGGTGATGTTCGGATGGTTACGCACAGCCTCTATCAGCGCTCTCTGAATCTCGGCGCCGGTGCTGTCCGCGTGGTGCAGAATTCTGTGTTCCGAGTGGCCGCCCTCGCGGTGAAGGTCGAACTCTCCACTCTCGTTCTTGTCGAAATTCACGCCCCACTCAATAAGCTGCCTTATCTGCTCGGGTGCCTCGCGCACCACCTTCTCCACCGCAGCGGGGTCGCTTATGTGGTCGCCGGCAATCATTGTGTCTTCGATGTGTTTTTCGAAGTCATCTGTCAGCATATTGGTAACCGAGGCAATGCCTCCTTGTGCAAAATTGGTGTTGGCATCTTCGAGTGTAGTCTTGCAAACAAGCGCTACGCTTCCTTTGTGTGCCACTTTCAGGGCAAAGCTCATTCCGGCAATTCCTGAGCCGATAACAAGAAAATCGAATTTCTTAACCATATTGCAAGGGATAATTTTCTGTTTGCAATCTTGTTGCTTCTATTTTTGCGGTTGCATATTCTGTGCAAAAGTACAAAATTCACAACAAAAACATCTCAATGGCAGGATAAATAAACGGCAATAGTGTCACTTTTTATCCCTTTGCCACCTTCTGTGCCTTAATATCCTCTGTTTTTGTTATTTGTATTTTGTAATTTCCACGCTGCCGTCGGCAAAGAGTGTCTTTATAATATAGACGTTGCAGCCTGTGGGGCGGGGCAGTGTAACTTCATTTTCGCCGTTGCCGAAGCTCTTCATCAGCAGTGTGCCTGCGGGGCTGTATATTGCCACCGAGTCAATCTCTTTTTCGGCGCTTATGCTCATATTTTCGCCGTCGCTCTTTATGCTGATGCGTGTGTCATCATCCTCTACGGCAGCGATTCCTGTGTTTGTATCTTTTGCAATGCGGAACACGCGCACATCCTTTGCGGGCACATTGTAGCTGATGGCGCTGTTGTCGTATGTTACCGTCTCGTTCAGCCACAGCTCCTTGATGCTCTCGATGCTCTCGGGGTCGATGCCCATACGCTTGAAGTTCACCTTTCCGCTCTTTGCGGCAGTGGTGCTGTAGTTGAACACCGCCAGATAGAAATATTTCTCTGTGTCGCGCACGAAGATACTCTCGGCCTGCTGTCCGTCCGAGGGCTTGTGTCCGTCCAAAGGTCGGAAAGAGCCTGTATTGTTGCGCACATATTCGTTAATGTCTGCGTTGCCCATAATCTCATAGGCGCGTTTGCGCGACTGCGCCGCATAGCCGGGCTTCGAGCCGTTTTTCAGTCCTTTCAGGCTGAAGTTGTCGCCGAAGATGTATGCTCCCGTCACCATTCCCGAGGTTGCACGTGCGCGATTCTCGCCCATCGTCTCTCTTGCTCCGTTATTCTGCTTGCACATTACCAGATGGTCGGGGTCGTTCACTGCGTACAGCTTGTCTGTCCACCATCCGTAGGAAACAGCGTTCAGCACATACTCGCTCTCGGCAATTTCGCTGAATCGGTCGCACGATACTCTGCGTCCGTGTGCATACTGATAGGGGAATATGGGCGAGATTGACTCTACAATGTACATGTCATAGAGTTTGGCTGTTTCGAGCAATATTTTCATTCCGTAGTTGTAGGCCTGCACTCCCGTTGTTATTTCGGGGTTGTACCAGCTGTCGCCCTCGATGATTCCGTTGTTCAGAAAGTCGGCCTTCACATATTTTACTCCCCACTCGCTCCACTGCTTCAGTGTGTACTCTATGTTAGCCTTTACTGCAGGGTGGGTGGGGTCGGTTGCGTAGCCGCCGTTGCTCGACACTTTGTATATTTTGCCGTCCACCTTCAGTGCCGCATCCTGCCAATAGTATTCGGGGATTCCATTGGCGCCTGTGCCCTCGACCTTGTCGTCGAGTGTCCACTCCCAGATGATGAACGGGCCATAGTAGTGTCCCAATGTCTGGTTGGTGCCGGGCAGCTTAACGCCATTCTCTGTGTAGGCGTTGTTCGAGAATATCTTTGTGCCCAGCTTCTTTATATTTTCGCCCGGAATATTGTCCTTGGCGTACGAGTCGAGGCTGATGACCGTCTTTCCCTCATTGTCGTGGAATCCGTATCTGTAGAGGCTGTCCTTTATGAATCGGGCAGTCTCGTACACTCCATCGTAGTTCACTACCGTCTGCATCACTCCCCACGAGTTCCAGCCCATGGGGTTGCCCTTTGTCCACTCGGCGGGCGGCGCCACAAGAGCATTGGCGCTTGCGTATGTGTCGAGTCCCTCGCGCCAGTCGTCGAAGAGGCCTATAAAGAATCGCGCCGATGCAATCTCCTTTCCGCCAATCTTTCCGTGGCTGCGGCTGTCGCGTGTGCTGCTGCTTGTGTAGCCCGAGTGGCAGTGGAATTTCGTTAGTTTGTTGCCATCCTTTCCTTTCACCTTTATGGCGCTCTTCCATGTGTCGTGGTCGATAGAGCCTGCCACAAGGCCGTAGCGGCTGTCGCCGTCGAAGATTGCCGTAACCTCGTGCGAAATATTCTCGTTGCCGTCGGTGAGTGTCAGGTTCTTATACTTTACGTGTCCGTCGTTGTCGAAAGGTACCCACAGTGTGCGGTTCATCTCTCCCTTGAAGGGCGCAGTCTCGGTCTCTGTGCCAAGCGCAACCATCTGTCGCGACTCAACCTCTATTCCCTCGTCGCCTACTATTGCCACTCTCACAGTCATATATTGCTTGTCGCTGTAGAATGTGAACAGATGCTTCAGTGTAACCCCATTCTTGTAGTATGCAAGCTGGTAGCATTTTCCCGCGCCAAGCTCGTCATTAATCTCGTACGAGGTCAGTGTGGGCTTCATGCTGATGGTGCCCGACGTTATTGTGCTTGCGCTGTTGCTACCCTTCTTGTTGTATTGCACGCTTGCGTAAGCCTTGCTGAAGATGCGTGTGCTATCGTAGTCGATAGAGACTCCCTTCTCCGACTCATTATACGACACTGTCCAGCGTCCCTCTTTGAACGTGAAATTTTCGGCCTTCAGTGCAGCGGGTATCATCGTTGCAATCAGGATGATAAGGGTGAAGATTGTATGCTTTTTCATTTTTTCGAATATATTCGCTGAGCGTTTCTGAATTTTGTGCAAAATTACAAAATTCGCAGTAAAAACATTTCTCTAATGCAATAAATAGCCCCGAAGGGCCTCTTTTTTGTGGAAACTGAACTAAATTTGTGGAAAATTATTCACGATGAGACTTTTTACAACTGCAATATTATCTTTTTTAGTCTGTTTCTCGCTGTCGGCTCAGGGCTTCAAGAGTGCGATGGACTCTCTGCTCGCCGACGAACTTTTCACCGACAGCGACGTCTCGGTTGCCGTCTACGACCTCGATGACGATACTCTCGTCTACTCCCACCGTGCCCTGAAAATGTGCCGCCCCGCCTCGGTGCTTAAACTGCTGACGGCGGGTGTCGCCCTCGAACGTCTGGGAGTCGATTATTCAATATCCACCTCTCTTGGCGCAAAGGGCAGCAACCTTATGCTCAGTGGCGAAATGGATCCTCTCTTCTCCGAGGCCGACCTCGATGCAATGGTCGCCACGGTGGGCGACAGCAGTGTGGTTGACACGCTCTTTGTCGATTGCTCCTTTATGGACTCTGTCTATTGGGGCCCCGGATGGTCGTGGGACGACACTCCCTGGGATTTTCAGCCCTATATGTCCCCGTTGATGCTCAACGGCGGCTGTGTGGATGTCTCTGTGAAGCCCGCCGACAAGGGCGCTCCTCCCGTGGTCGAGTGCAAGCCCGCATCATCTTACTACTCTGTGGCCAACGAGGCTGTCAGCCACGATGCTTCGTGCGGCAAGCTGACCATCCTGCGCGACTGGCTCGACAATTCCAATGTCATCCGTGTACGTGGAAACTGCAGCGGGGCGAGCGGCGAACGCATGAATATGTTCCGCTCCGAGCAATTTTTCGTCACGGTAATGTGCGAGAAGCTGGCTGCCCGCGGCGTCAGCGTGTGCAACGTAGTCTATGCAGCCTCGCCCGACACCTTTGCGCTTCTGCACCGCACACAGCGCTCCATTCTTGACGTTGTCGACGAGGCGCTTAAAGAGAGCAACAACCTTTGCGCCGAGGCTCTTACGTTCCATCTGGGCGCGCTCTACGGCCATCGTCCCGTCGCCCACAAGGATGGCACACAGCTTATAAAAGGATTCCTCGACTACAACCTTAAGATTCCCGGAAAATATGAGATTGCCGACGGCTCGGGCCTCTCGCTCTACACATATATTTCGGCAGACATCATGCTGCAGATGCTGCGCCGCATCTACGGCAACCGCGCAGTCTACGAGGCAGTGCTCCGCGGCCTTCCCGTTGCCGGCTGGACAGGCACTCTTAAAGGACGCATGGCAGGCACCGTCGCCGAGCGCAAGATTCATGCAAAGACAGGCACCGTCAGCGGAATATGCACTCTTGCGGGGTACGCAACGGCACGCAACGGCCACACGCTCGCCTTTGTAATTTTCAATCAGGGAATTATGACTCCCCGTCTCGCGCGTCGTTGGCAGAATAAAGTGTGTGAACTGATGTGCAGGTAGAATTAATCGATTTTTATCGATGGTACCGCCTTTTTCATTGAACAGATAAAATCCTCCTCTTCGTCTACCGAGAATGGTACAAGGCCGCTGCTTGTCTCAATGCGCAGTTGTCCGGCGCGCACCCTCTTGATGCTGCGTATCGTTGCGAAAGGAACTCTTTTTCTCAATATGCGGAATTTTAAATTCCGCACTCCTCGGTGTTTACCTCTATTTTTTCAAAAATAATATAGAGCGCACGCAGCAGCATGAGCAGCGTGTAGGGTGCCATCAGCATAAATGCGATTGTCAGAAAGCTGTTGGCGATAATAGTCTGGAATTGTGCAACAATAAAGGTTACGAGCGCAATGAACATTATAGCATATATGATGGCTGTTGCCACTATCAGTTTGTTCCTTTTGTAAAAAAATGAATTGTAGCGTTTCATTTTATCGTCGATTTTATGTTGCGTAAAAACTGTTCGTATCCGCATCGTTGCACGGCGCTGTCATTGAACAGCGTGTCGAATTTCTCTTTTGTCAGCCCCTGCCAATCGCTGCGCTGCATTGCGAGAAGCTCCTCGCTCGGGGCAAATTGCGGCTCATTGTGCGGTTGTGCGGCGCGGTTGTGCGGACAGACACTCTGACATCTGTCGCAGCCATAGAAGCACTCTCCCAGCTTCTCTCCTGTCGCTGTCGGCAGCTCTCCACGATACTCAATCGTCAGGTACGAAAGGCAGCGTCGCGCGTCGAGCCCATCCTCGCCCAGCGCTCCCGCAGGGCAGTTCCTTATGCAGGCGTTGCAGCCATTGCACAGGCTCTCTTTCAGCGGAGTGTCACACTCTGCCTCAACGTCGATTAAAAGCTCTCCCAGGAAAAAATGCGTGCCGCAGCCGGGGATTATAAGCTGCCTGTTCCTGCCGCACGTTCCCAGCCCCGCCTGCACGGCCCAATAGCGTTCGAGCACGGGTGCCGAGTCGCAGAATGCGCGTCCCTTCGTGGGGACTATGCTGTTTATAAAATCTAAAAGCTGAAAAAGTTTCTCCTTTACGACACTATGGTAATCCCTTCCTTGTGCGTAGCGCGAAATTTGTGGCGAGGCTGCTGCGGGAAAGTAATTCTGTGCAACGACGATGATGCTGCGGCACCCCTCGACAAGCAGTGTGGGGTCCATACGTTTTTCGAGGTTGCGGGCCATATAGCCCATTTCGCCGTGCGCGCCGTTTGCAATCCACTCTTCGAAGCCTTTGCGCACGTCGGCGCTCACCGCTTCGGCTTTTGCAATGCCGCAGGCCGAAAATCCAAGCTCCTCGGCGCGCCTCTTTATAAGCGTCGAGAGTTTCTGTTGCTCCGTCATTCGAACACCTTGAAACTGTACCCCTGTTGCAGCAGCCAGTCGATGGAGCGGGGCAGTGCATATTTAAGATTCGTGTACGAGCGCAACGAGTCGTGGAACGTAATTATAGAGCCGTTCCTGACGTAGCGTTTGATGTTCGCAAGCACATCCTCGCCATAGAGACGGAAGCTGTAGTCGCGGGTGACAAGGTCCCACATCACAATCTTGTAGCGTTTGCTCAGCTCCAGATACTGTGAGCGGCGCAAAAGCCCGTGCGGGGGCCTGAAAAGATTACTGTGCAGAAAAGCATCGGCGCGGTCGACATTCTCAATGTATCTTTGGGTGCCTGTGTACAGCCCCTGCAGATGGTTGAACGAGTGGTTGCCGATGCGGTGACCACCCTCGACAACCATTCGATACTCCTCGGGGAACTTATGCACATTGTCCCCCACCATGAAAAATGTAGCCTTTATATTGTAACGCTCAAGATGCCCCAGCACCCAAGGGGTAACCTCGGGTATCGGGCCGTCGTCAAAGGTAAGGTACACAGCCTTCTCCTCCGGATTCATTCTCCAGAGAGCCTTCGGATACAACCGACGGAAAAAGGGGGGTACCTGTTCTATAAACATACCTTTGATACGTTGTTACGAGCGCTTACCTTGCTGTTTCGCCTTCCAGATGCTATAATGTTTGTTGAACTCGGCCTTGTAGCGTTTAACCTCCTCTTTGTAGGCGTCGCCACCCTCGCTCAGCACCTCTGTCATCAGCAACAGATGGTTCAGGTTTCTGCCGTAGTCGCCCATGATGGCTCTCTGGTGGCGGTTGCTCAGACTTTCGTACCACTGAATGTTTTCGAGCAGGTCGTTGCATGTGGGCTCAATAACGCTCATTGCCTTGCTCTTCTCGCCCAGTCTGATGTACGAGTTTCCCATAGAGGCAGCGCCCATCTGTGTAGAGTGGGGCACAAGGCTGCTGGGAATCATCTTCTCGGCGTACTCGAGCACTTCGAGCGCCTTCTCCTTCTTGCCCTCTACAATCAGACGCTCGGCGAGCGACGCGAGCTGCACTCGGTGGGTGTACACCATGCGCATGGTAGTCTCGTCCAGATAGTAGTCGGGGTTTTCGGCAAGGCCACCGAACTTGAATCTGTTCATTACATTGTCGTAGACCTTCTCTGTGTCGACGATAGTCTCATACTCGTTGCTGTAGCCCAACTTCGTCCAGTTGAAGGGAGTGATGCGGCTGGCGAGTCCCTCGGAAATAAAGAAGTCCTGGAGCGACGCCAGATAGTTATCATCACCAACGGTGCGCGACATATAAAGGGGACGCTCCCAGTTAGCCTCGGAAAGCATTTCGAGCAACATCAGGTCTCCGCGCGCCAATACATCGCGGCCCTTGAGCGAGATTACCATATACTCGGGCATAGTGTCGCGGTACTCATAGGGGATAAACATTCCCGAACGGCGCACGGCCTCTTTGTCTATGCGTATATACAGAGTGTCGGTGGGAATATAGTGTACGCGCTCATCCTGATTGCGCACCCAATATTTCATGATGTTCTTCACTTCGAAGGGATTCTCGCCCAGCGCCTTCTTATATTTCTCGGGGTCCTGAGCGTACATATTTTTAATCATCTCCTTCTTCTCGGGCTTTATGTACACATACTCGTTGGCCTTGCCCGCATAGTCTATACGATTCCAAGATATTGGCAACGAGGGCGAGTCGTAGGCGGGACGGCGCATCTGGTCGATGTACCAGTCTGTGTGCAGGTACGAGAGGTTGCAGACACGTGCGTCGGTTCTCACTCCCTCTACCTCCTGGTTGTACCACAAGGGGAATGTGTCGTTGTCGCCGCAAGTGAAGATAATGGGGTTTTTATCCTGCGAAATAGAGTTCAGATAGTTCTGTCCGAAGTCGCGGCAGGCGTAGCGTCCGCTGCGGTCGTGGTCGTCCCATGTCTGCGACACCATCTGCACGGGGACAAGCAGCGCTGCGGCTGCAACAGCTGCGCTTATGGCTGCGTTCTTTTTCTTTATCCACTCGGTGATTGCCGCAACACCCATTCCTATCCATATTGCGAATGCATAGAATGAGCCTGCGTATGCGTAGTCGCGTTCACGAGGCTGCTGGGGAGTCTGGTTCAGATAGAGCACGATGGCGATTCCGGTCATGAAGAACAGGAAGAATACCACCCAGAATTGGCGCACACCCGCGTCGCCCTTCTTGCACTGCCACAAGAGGCCCAAAATACCCAGAATAAGAGGCAGGGCAAAGAATACGTTGCGGCCCTTATTCTCTCTCATTGCCTTGGGCAGATTATCCTGGTTGCCCACGAGCAGGTTATCTATGAACTTGAAGCCTGTAATCCAGTTGCCTCGGTCAAGATGTCCGTGTCCCTGAAGATCATTCTGTCGTCCCACGAAGTTCCAGAAGAAGTATCTCCAGTACATGTAGTTAAGCTGGTAGTTGAGGAAGAAACGAAGGTTGTCCCACTGTGTGGGCATCACCACGTTCATTTCGTGTCCGCCAACATAGTATTTTATGTTGCGGCCAATCTTTCCTCCCACCCATTTCTCGTAAAGGTTGCCGGCAGAGCCATACGAAGCGAATCGTTTGTCATACATTCGGGGGAGCAGCATATTCTGAGCATATACATACTCGAATTTGTATTTCAACAATTCGTAAGAGTCCTTTTCATCGGGCGAAGATTTCTCTTTACGGCCATATTCGGGAGAAATATCCTTTGTCACCACCTGCCATTTGTCGCGGTTCACCTGTTTGTACAAAGGCTCCGAGCCGTATGCAGGGCCGTAGAACAGCGGACGGTCGCCATACTGCTCGCGTCCAAGATATTTACCGAGCGAGAAAATATCCTCGGGTGAGTTCTGGTCCATGGGAGTGTTTGCTGCCGAACGTACAACGATGAGCGCATACGAAGAGTATCCAATCATTATCAGCATCATACACAGCAGCGAAGTGTTCAGCGTGCGTATGCTCACAATGTATTTCTCCTGCATCTTTCTGAAGAGCAGATAGGCGAGCGCTGCAAGCACCACAATACCAATGAGAATGCTTGTGAATCCGTAGCCATAGAAGGGAATACCCAGCAGGCCCACGGTTGTCAGGAACGACGCTACAAGGCGTTTGCGGCTCTTTCCTGTCTCGCTCTCGTAGATGCCCCAGATGAGCGCTGCGAGCAGCAAAATGATGTAAATTATAAGTCCGGTGTTGAATGGCATTCCCAAAGTGTTCACAAAGAAGAGCTCGAACCATCCGCCCACCTTAACCACTCCGGGCACAATGCCATAGAGCACGGCAGCCACAAGAGCCATTGAGAGCGCAAGCGCAATAAGCGAGCCTTTGAGAGTAGCCTTGGGTGCTTTTCTATAGTAAGCAACAAGCACGATGGCGGGAATACACAAAAGGTTAAGCAAATGGACACCGATAGAGAGTCCCACAAGGTAGGCGATAAGTATCAGCCATCTATCGCTGTGGGGCGCGTCGGCATTCTCTTCCCATTTGAGTATCAACCAGAAAACAACGGCTGTGAAGAGCGACGAGTAACCATACACCTCACCCTCTACGGCACTGAACCAATATGTGTCGCTCCATGTGTAGGCAAGCGCGCCCACGAGTCCTGAGCCGATGATGGTAATCATCTGCGAGGTTGTCATTTCGCTGCCTTTAGTCACAATGAGCTTGCGCACAAGATGAGTGATGCTCCAGAAGAGGAACATAATGCCCGCGGCACTAAGAATGGCTGACATTATATTCACCATCAATGCCACCTTTTCGGGCGATGCAAAGAGTGAGAAGAAATTGGCAGTCAGCATGAAGAAGGGTGCGCCGGGGGGGTGGCCAATCTCCAATTTGTTACCCGAGAGGATAAATTCGGGGCAATCCCAGAAACTTGCGGTAGGCTCCACTGTCAGGCAGTATGTAGCTGCCGCAACAAAGAAACAGAGCCAGCCGAAGAGGTTGTTTACGGTTTTGTAGCTTTTCATATTTTTTGTAATTTTTCTCGAAACTCTTTTTGCGTGCGTATGCTAAAATATTGGCACACTACGCGAAATTTCGGCAAAATTACTTATAAGAGCCGATTTTAGCAAATTTAATCTGCTAAAATATATTTATAGCCGTGGGGCTTGCTGCTTATTAAATATAAAATAACACAAAAGTATAATAGGGCTGAGGATTTTCAGACTTTAATCGCCATAATTGTTTACCCATTGTTTGTAGTTACAGATTGAGCGGTTGAATTTTAAAAGTTACTATTGTTTAGCATTAAATATTGCAATGGTTACTTAAAAAAATACAGCACTGTAAAAATCACAGGCAACGAACGCTGTTAAGGCGCGGACAAGAGTGTGAAAGTTTTTTTGACGCACAGTGCGTCTAAACTTGCACACTCCCGCGTAGTCTTTCTGCGGGGAAAGTTGCCGGCAAGCGAACGACGAACGAGGGATATTTTCGTATGCGAAAATTCGCGAGCAGAGGAGAGAGTGACTGATTTTCTCTGTGCTGTGCCTTTTAAATAAAGTAGGCTGCGCTCGTTTACAATCTACAAGCAAACTTGCATTGTACTCGCTGGCACTACTTTTGCACCCTTTTGGGCGCCAAAAGGGTGGATAGAAGCAACTGCCAATAAAATTGCAACAAAATATTAAGGGTAAAAACTGCCGGAGAATACAAAATAATTATGGCAATTAAGGAAACGCTATCCTCAATTGCCATAATTTCACTTGCTATTTTATAAGCAACTTTTTCTTTACCACCCTGCCATCGGCATTAACAACAAGAATGTGCGTGCCTTTTGACGTTGTCGGCAGGATAATTTCGCTACCCTCGCCCGAGCGGCGGGCAACCGTCGCGCCCGCGCTGTTGTACAGCGTCGCGCTCCAAGCGGAAACGTTGGCGGGCAATGTAACAATACAATCGTTTCCTTGCTGGCTGAAAGAGAGATTTTCAGCGGAAAGACTTTCAATTCCTGTCTGTAATAGAGGTAACAGTTCTCTGTTTACATACAATGTATCATTGCCCGGGTCTATGCAACAAATAAGATCGAGTGAAACACCACCAATTAAATCAAACTCAATATAAAAAGGTTGTTGATTCATAAAACCTATACCTTGCAACCAATCACCGCAAAATATCCACCAATATTTACGACCTTGCACTTCGGTTATTGAGTCCACTTCATAAAAATAACGATAATTGTATCCGCCATTGCTTATAATTGTTGTATCACCAACATTCCACGATTCGTCAAAAACTAGGGTGTCGCGTTGTGTCATTGGCCAATATCTCAAACACTTTGTGCCCTCCCATCGCACATAACTGTAAACCTCATAGCCTGGGGAAATAACAGAGTATTTATTACCGTTTATTATTGTATCGCCCTTTGCATCGAAATATCCAATTCTATCGCCATAGGAGGGGAGCAAGGGACGGTATTCTCGATATATCCATCTGCGACCATCGGGGATAACATTGTTTACAGGCGCAACTTCCGGATTTTCGTACAACAGACGACCATTACGATAAAAACGATAAAAATAAGGAATGGGAGCAGAATATGGATATTCATTGTCGTCAAACGTAGTTAAAGGTCCCCATAAAGAAGCAATGCCAATGCCACGAATAATGGGCATTTCTTCGCCAAAAGATGACACAACAGAACTGTCGGCCAATTTTACCTCTGATAATGATTCGGCATTCAACGGTATATTACGGATACAAAATCCATTAGAAAAAGAATTATCATCGGTCATACGCAACAAGCCTTCGTCCCATTTTGAAAAATCGTACAACATCATTTCATCCATAAGGCCTTGCTCATAATTATATATGTCGAACGCACGAATGTATATTATACTATCGGAAGTTTCACGTATAACAGCAAAAAGAGATGGAGATTCTCCTAAATAAGTTTTATATACTTTTTTGTATATTATCGTATCAATAATAGTATCACCACGAACTTCAAACGTTGCACAGTATTTATACTCACTTTCATCGTACGCACGTTCTGTTACCTCCCAACGGGTACCCTCACCGTACAAACTTTCGGATTTTGACGGAAGAGCGAATGCTAACATCAATAAACAGAATAATATCTTTTTCATAATTATTTCATTTTATGTATAATTTATTACTAGGGTTTACATAAAACCCATTCTTAATATATATATTTCCTGAAGAGTTTATAATGGTTTTACCATTTTTCAATATAACATTTCCATGTTGCAAAGAATCCGTAATATTATATCCTATATTTACATTTTTTACATAAACACTGTTGTTCCCTACAAATGTTTTATTTTGAATATTTGAAACAGAGAAATATAAAGTACAAGGAACATAATTGGGCTTACTAAAAGTAACAGCAAACGATTCTAAATCTCCATTCACAGAACATGAATCTGATATATTTTTATATACTTTATAAAATAGTTCTCCTGTTTTTGTATAACCATAAATTGTTACATTTGTTTCTAGTTCACCAAATATCATTATCAATGAATTTGTATTTTGTTCAAACGAAATATTCTTAAATTCTTTAGGCTTTCTTGTATATATAGGCAACTCCGGGTCTCCCATGGAATTTACAGAAAAAAACACCCAATGACTTGAATAGTTTTTATTAAAATCCTCTAAACCTAATTTTGCTTTTGTTGTTAATTCTGCAAAATTTTTAAAGCCATTAATGTTATTTAATAATAATTTATAATAATTTTTTATTAATGTTTCCGATGGCCCTAATTTATTATATCGTGGATCCCCCCAACCATTAGAAGAACTACCCCAATATGTAACAACATTACTATTCCTGTTACGCATAAATGCTTCTCCCAAACACGGCTCTGCTAAATGGAAAGCATTTGTATGGCATGCGATAGTTGCAATATGCATTGGTTTTAAAGAAGATAGTATTGATGCATAATCAGTATTATATCTATACGAATTTGTATCTATTATTTTCCAATATGTAGTTTCACCGTGAGAAAATTCATTAACAAAATGATACCCCTTTGATAGTTCTTTTTGAATGTTTTCTGGGTTTAACTCATAATCATCTCCTTCCGGATAACTAGTGTTACAATTAAATAACTTGAAAATATCAGGATTGTCTAAATATTTTTCAAAAGTGTATTTGTTAATCGAATCACTTTTATGTTCTGCGTCACGTATCGAACTTAATTTACAGCCAAAATTCAATATATCATAACACCAATCATCCAAAGGGGGATTTTTTTCATAATTCAATGTTTTATCAATCATTGCATTAACGTCACTCGTTGTTCTTGCTGGAAATCGAGATACATACACTTCGGGGAAGTAATCAATATCATCATAATTAACATCTCCAGAAATTCCATCTCCATTCGCATCCCATGAAAATTCCCCATCAAAACAGCCATAAAAAATATCAGTGGGTACATCGGATTGATAAGTAGTATCATTTTTCGTGTTAATTTTTGCCACCCTGCAATACTTAACAGGTACTACAGTATCATCCCCACCTAATAAAACATATTTCAATCTTTTATTTGTCTTATCGTATAATTCCTTGATATAACTTTTGATTTTTATCTCATTAGGAATATCTTCATACAGACAATATATGGAGTCAAGTGAAATAACTTTTGCAGGGATACCTTTCAGGGTTTTCCACTCTACCAATGGTTTAAAAGCACCTATAAAAGCAGAAGAAGTAATAACTAAATATTCAGTAGAATCATTCGGGTTAAAAGTCTCAATTATCTGATTGACACCATCTGCATTTGTTTGCGAAACGTACTCTATTGACTCATTACTATTACCACCATAATTTTTAACAATAGAATATCCACCTGTGAAATTTATAGTAATTGTTAATGAATTTATATTGTAAAGTAACGAATCATTTTCATTATATACAAACGGGGAAAATCTAAAAGATAATTTCTTTTTACCTCTTTCTATGTATGTATTCACATAAGACAAGACATTAGATGGATATACATTATTGTTGTAATCAAGATTATGTTCTTGTTCGAGTACGGAATCATCAGAACAATAATATTGTATATTGGGCGAAACATGGATTCCGGACAATACAACACCCTTCTCTATATTATATTCATAATCCAAAAACTCATATCCATAGGGAATATCAATATAAATATTACAATACGGCAATGCAGGTTCTTTTGTTTCTTCTAAATAAAAACAATTAAAATCTGTATTAAAAAACAACTCATTATATTCATCATAGTCATAATATAATGAATCCTTTAAAATAGAATTGTATATAACTCCTTGAGAATATAGCGACACAGCTATAATATTCAGGGTTAAAAGTAAAAATATTTTGCATTTCATAATCTCACTACTTTTAAATTGTTAATGAAATTTTCTTTAAGCAGTGATGAACCTTACTTTGTCAGCACCATTCTTTTAGTATCGATAACATTACCGTCGGCTATAAGAGAATAGAGGTACATTCCGGCCGAGTATTTTATAACCCTCTATCTGCACTGATGATGCACCGCGCTCGGTGATTGTTATCTGTTCAAGCTGTTTGCCGTTCATGTCGTAGATGCATAGTGTTGCGTCTTTCACACTCTCGGGAAGTGTAAAGGCGATGGTGGTTGCCTCGCTGAAGGGGTTGGGAGTATTTTGTGAAAGGCTCGCAACAACATCTGCTGCGATATTTGTTGATGACATTTCTGTTGTGCCGATGGGCTTTGCCGGGGCGTATGCCACGGCTCCGCCGTTGTTGCCACCTTTGCTTGCTTCAAGCACAGCAACTTTTGCTTGTAACTCTTTTATCGATTGCAGAAGCAGGGGGATAAGTTCCGTGTAGTTTATGCCTATAAGGGAGTCGTTACAGGTTTTTACAAGTGAAGGAAATTGTGCTTGGAGACTCTCTACGTCCAATCCGTAGACTGTTTGTGCTTCATTGCTTGTAGTTGCTGGAGCTACCATTGTTAATGCCATACTGTCGGTTGTCACAACAGAGGGCAACACACTGTATCTGACTGCTTCGATGTTGGATATTTTATCAAGTATGGTGCTTGCTGCAATGCCGTTCACGGCTGTGGTGCTGATGTTCTCTTCTGAAAGATTGGTTGTTTCAACCATTTCTGTGGGCGGGGGTGTCACCGTATATATTCCGTTGGTATTGTATAGGTCGCCTGTGACAAAGACATTGCCATCGAAATAACCGGCATAACGTCCGCTAATATCATATGGAAATCCGTATGTAGAGCCACAAACAGCAGCTCCATTGCCGCCATTTAAAGGCAAATTACCAAATACACCATAATTATATTGTCCTAAACTTGCTTGACCGTAAACACCGAATGTATTGCCTGTTGAGATATTTCCCATGGCATTTCTAACTTCAGAATAAACGCCATAAGTTATTGTCGAGCCTCGATGATTAGCAGTATTGTACACATTCAGTCCGTAAGATGTATCTGTGTAACTATTATTTGTGTTTTTTATGTACATTCCGTTGGTTTTTGCAGAACGCACATATACGTCGTATGTATTGTCGCCAATATGATTAATCGAAAGTGTGGATTTTACGATTGAGTCGCCAGCCTTTATTCCAATATTACCCAAAGAATCAACTAATAACTGCGCTGATGCAGACAGTGTGCATAACACCATCATTGCAATGAATAGAACTCTTCTTTTCATAACTACGACATTTTAAGTTAATACTGATACAAATATAGTTGATTAAATAACAGAAACAAGAACTTTACTTGCTTTTTGCTGTTTGTTGTTCATTTTATGCGCAAGCGCAAGTTAAAAAGGGTATTACAATTTATAATGGTTGGCAAGCTATTACCTTATAAACACCTTTTTCTTTACCACCCTGCCGCCGATGTTCAGCAGAAAAACTCTATTTACAGTGGGTCTACGTCGTAGTAGATAGTGAGGGCACTATACTGCTTTTGCGACAGGAATTCGTCTTTCAGTGCCGACAGCGCTTCGTTTATCTTATATTGCGACGTGTTTGTCTCCACCTTCAGCACAATCTTGCGTATGTACAGCTGTTGCACCTTTGCCACGGGGGGAAGGTCGGGGCCCAGCACTCGCTCACCGAAAATCTCTCTCATGCGGCTGCCGAATCTCTCGGCTGTGGCGTCGAGGAATCTGATGTTGCGGTGCTTCAGATAGACGTATACGAGCCTGTAGAATGGCGGGTAGTGGAAGAGCATACGCTCGCCCAGCTGCTGGTTGTAGAATTGCAGAAAGTCATTCTCTTTTATCTGCGGAATTATGGTCGCGTCGGGCGACTTTGTTTGCAGATAGACTGTTCCCTGCTCGTTTTTTCGTCCCGCGCGTCCCGCCACCTGTGCCATCAGCTGGAAAGAGCGTTCAGCGGCTCTGAAGTCAGGGTAGTTGAGCAGAATGTCGGCGTTTAAGATTCCCACCACCGACACATTGTCAAAGTCCAGTCCTTTCGACACCATCTGCGTGCCTATAAGCACGTCGTTCTTCCCCTGCTGAAAGTCGTTGATAATATTTTCGTAGGCTGTGCGTGTGCGGGTGGTGTCGAGGTCCATGCGTGCGACGCGTGCGTCGGGGAACATATTGCACAATTCCTCCTCGATTTTTTCTGTGCCGTAGCCGAGGTTGATAAAGTTCGACTCCTCGCAGTTGGGGCACATCTTGGGCGCGGGAATCGTGTATCCACAGTAGTGACAGGTGAGTTTGCCTGCAGCCTTGTGCAGCGTCAGGCTGACGTCGCAGTGCTTGCAGCGGGGCACCCATCCGCAGGTGCGGCATTCGAGCAGCGGCGAGTATCCTCGGCGATTCTGGAAGAGTATTATCTGTTTCTTCTCTTTCAGGGCATTGCTCATAGCCTCGATGAGAGGGTCCGAAAATTGTCCCTCCATCTGCTTTTTGCGCCCTAATTCCTTGATGTCCACAACCTCTATCTTGGGCATCTTTATCGAGCGATAGCGCTGTGTCAGCGACACAAGGCCATACTTCCCGGTGGTGGCATTGTAGTAGCTCTCGATGGCCGGCGTTGCGGTGCCCAGCAGTGTCTTTGCGCCGAAGAACGACGCAAGCACTATCGCTGCGTTCTTTGCATTGTATCGTGGCGCGGGCTCCTGCTGCTTGTAGCTGTTCTCGTGCTCCTCGTCCACAATCACCAGCCCCAGCCTTTTGAAAGGCAGGAAGAGCGACGAGCGCACTCCCAAAATAATGTCGTAGGGCTTCTCGCTCAGCTGCTTTTTCCATATTTCCACTCGCTCGGCGTCCGAGAATTTCGAGTGGTACAGCCCTATGCGGTTGCCGAACACCCTGCGCAGGCGTTCGATAATCTGTTTCGTGAGCGCAATTTCGGGCAACAGGTAAAGTACCTGCTCGCCACGTTCGAGCGCCTCTTTTATAAGGTGAATATATATTTCTGTCTTTCCGGCCGAGGTTACTCCGTGCAGCAGCACCGTGCTTTTCGTTGCAAACTGCCCGTTAATCTCCTCGAACGCCTTCTGCTGCACAGGGTTCAGTTGATTAAGCTCCACAGGCGCTTCGCCCACTTCAGCCAGACGGCCAATCTCCACCTCGTAGCACTCGAAGATGCCCTTCTCTATAAGCTCCTTGCATATGTTGGGCCCCACTTCGGCAAGCTCTATCAGCTTGTGGCGCGCAATCTCCTGTGTGGCATTTTCAATGTTTCCACCGATAAATTGCAGGTAGGTGTTCAGCAGTCTCTTCTGTCGCGGGGCGCGTGCGAGCGATGCGAGTGCAAGCTCAATGCCACGGCCGGTGCGGTAGCCCTTTGCCACCCTTATGCGCTGCTCGGTGCGCGCCTTGAACTCTCCTTTCAGTCCCTGCGGCACTGCAGCCTTGTATATTTCGCCCTGTGTGCACAGATAGTATTTTGCTATCCACTCCCACAGCCTCAGCTGTGTGGGTAGCAGGATGGGCGCTTCGTCGAGCAGTTCCGAGAATGGGCGCGTCTCGTAGCCCTGCGGCTTTTCATCGTGCGCGCGCATGATGAGCGCAGTGTATTTCTTGCTCTTGCCCAACGGCACTACCACCCTGCAGCCGGTCGCCACCTGCTCTCTGTGCTCCGTGGGCACCGAGTAGGTGTAGGTTGTGGGCAGTGGTAGTGGAAGAAGTACGTCGACGAATTGTGCCATTTTCTCTTTTTGCTCTTTTTCAAATACAAAGATAGCCCGACAGTGCCTGTCGGACTATCTTTATGCTGTTAAATATTGTTTCTTAGAAAAGATAAGCAGCAGAAATCTGCCATGTGTTTGTTTTTGAATCCATTACTTTCATCATTCCATCGGCAACGCCGTCGATGCCCGACCACTCGCTAGTCTTTCCGAGTGCGATGTTGTAGTTGATGTGCAACTGAATCTTGCTCAACAAAATGGCACCTGCGCCGAGGTTAAGGCTCAGGTTGCTCTTCTTGTACTCATATTTACCCAAGTTGGCGATAACCTCGTCGGTAGAGCCGAATGCAAAGCCAAACTGAGGACCTACTGCGAGGAAGGGCACGGCTACCTTGCTTACGAGGGGAAGTGCAAAGTCGTAGCGCAAATAAACGGGAATCTCGATGCTGTTCTTGTTAATCTTCTCGCCAGCAACCTCGGCGCCCGAACGTGAGTAGAGCGCGTCAGCCTCGATGCCGAGACCAAGAACGGGAATTGTGAATTTAGCCATGGGACCAACGAAGAAGCCTGTTGTTCCGTCGGTACCGAGCACCTGTCCTGCGAGGTTTTCTACGTTAATGTCGCTGGGAGCCTCTGCGAGGTTGACTCCGGCCTTAACACCAAACTTAAACTGTGCCTGTGCGGGCGCTGCTGCCAAAAGGCTTATCACAAAAAGGAGACCTAAAATTCTTTTCATAGTGTTTCAAATTTTATGTTAATATTGCGCAAATGTATTGTTTTTCCTTAAAAACAACAACTTTTAAGCGAAAAAGTTCTTTTATGTTAAAAGAATTGTGGCAACCGACCGACCGAATGGTGGGGCAGTTGCCACAATGTATGCGATACTCTTTTGGAGAGATTATCTTCTTGTGCGTCTCACTGATACGCGCGGAGCTCCGCTGCCGCCGCTGCTCTTGCTGCTGCTTTTCGAAGCCTTGCTGTCCGAACTCTTCTTTGTAGTTCTCTTTGTCTGCTTCTCCTCCTTTGCTGCAGGCTTTTCGGTTGCGGTGCTGTCGGCTGCTGCTGTTGCAGTGCTGTCTTTGGGCTCCTCTTTTGCTGCGGGCACCTTCCACAGATTCTCGCGGAAGTCCTTCAGCTGTTTCTCGATGTTTCTCTGCTCCTTCTTTACAGCCGAGTCGTCCTTGCAATATTGGTTGATAGAGAGGTTTCTAAGGTTTACGGTCTTGTAAATTTCTCCCTCGTAGCAATTCTTTGCAAAATAGTCGCTCAGCGTCATTGTCGACACATTATTGTAGCTGCTCGACATCACCTTTTGCTGCGCGAGCAGGGGTGCAATTTCGTCGAAATTCAACCAGAACATCGGGTACTTTGTAACCTCCGACGAAAAGTCGCTTGCCTTGTGCACCACGGGGCAGATGGCTGTCACACGCTGGTTGTATGTGGCTGTGCGCTGGTCGTAGAAGTAGCTCTCCTTTATATAGTAGCTGAGCACCTGCGCGCTGGGGATGTCACTCTGCTCCACGACGATTGCTCCATTCTTCTCCTCGTAGTAGATGCCGTAGTCGTCGAGCAGTTCCTTGGGATCTACTCTGTTGTCGGCTGTGAACGACTCGTTGCCGTCGAGGTTGTATCTGTAGGCGGGAATCTGCTTGTTTACGAACAGCTTGAACAGATAGGTGAAGAGATTCATATTCTCGCCCTGAGGCTCCACGGGGTAGTAGAGCGATGCGTTCTTCTCTTTCTTGAGGTCGAGCGTACGGTACATGTCTCTTTTCCACACAACCTCGGTGGGAGTGTTGCTTGTGGGGAATTGCGCTTTTGCACGGTCGGTCATGGGGACGCTCACCACAACAGCCGCTTTTGCCGCAGCCTCGTTCTTGCGTTTCGGGGGCTGCGCCGCTGCATACTGTCCCAGCAGCGACACGCATACTATCAAAAGAATTTTACTGATGTATTTCATGGTACTGTATCTATTTTCTTATTTTATTTCAGGATAACTTCCATTGATGTGGGCAGTTCGCGCTGCACTCCGTCGGGGCCTACTGCTTTTACGTGTGAAATGTAAAAGCGTTTGCCGGTTGACAGGCGGCGGAACATATCTTTCTGACGTGTCGAGAAGTTTGCACCCTCGGAAACTACGGGAACGGCATTTCCCATATTGTCGTAGAATACTGTCTCGAAAGATATTACCTTGAAGCCTATGTTCAGAAGTCCGTCGTCGATGGCTGCCACAATTCCGTCGGTGGACATAAGGTCGCGCTTGGCAAATGCAGTGCCGCCACGGTAGCGCTGTGTGTGTCCGTCCTTGTCCTTATACTCGATGAAGGGGGTGGGGTCGGGCAACTGCTTCACGCGGAAAGAGTATTTACCCATGCTCTGACGGCGTCCGCCCTCGTGGTTGGCAATGACCTCTATTTCCAAGTCCTTGCCTATCTGTTTAGGTACGGCTATGAATCCTCCCTTGCCGTCGGCCTTCAGTGTGCCGTTGCCGTTAACCACGCTTGCGGTGATGCTCTTCGCGGGCACTCCGGGAACAGAAATGCTCACGGGGTTTTCGAATCCTGCGTAGAGCACGTTCATCAGCGATGCACTTACGGTAGCTGTGGGGTCCACCACTGTATATTTCTGCGAGAATTCGTAGCGCGACGATGCTCCTGCTCCGTCGTTCACCAGCATATAGCCGTTGAGTGTGTAATCGCCTGTGCGGTTGCAGGTTACAGTGTACTCTCCATTATCGGCGTCGAGTTTTTTGTCGTTAATGTAAATTTCGGGACGCTGGGTAGAGTCCACCGCCGCGAGGATAATCTGTGCGCTGAAGTCGCTGCCGCGAACAATATTCTTGGAGTTGGGAATCACCAGCGCGCTTATCTTGTTCACTCTGACGTCGCCCTCGTCGATGTTCTTTGCAAGGACGTGCAGAAGCTCGCCCTCTGTGTAGCGGACGTCACTCTGCAGCTTCGTGAGCAGGGTGATTGCCGCAATGGCGGGCATATTCTCGAAATTGTACTCCTGCCAGTTGCGCATCAGCGAAATATCCTTCTGGGGAACGTCGGTGCTGAAAAGGTCGGCAACGATGCGACGCTGCACAGTGTCGTTTATCATCGTGAGAATCTCGTCGCGGTAGTTGTTTATCGCGTCGTACAGCTTCTGGCCATATTTCTCGCTTGTACCCAGCATCACATAGGTCGATGCCTCGAGGTCTTCGCGGTTGACAAGCTTGTTGTAGTCGCCATTCTTTCCGTCGGCCTTTTTTGCAATGAGCTCTTTCAGCTGGTTGGCAAAGTCGTACAGCGAGTCGGACTTCTCCTTCACTGTCTTTGCGCGGTTGAACCACTCCTGCACCTTTTCGGGATTCTGCTCCATGAAACGGGCAAAATCTCTGTAGAGCGCAAGATTCTGCTCGGATGAATTGGCTGTACTCTTTGTGAGGCTTTCGTCCACAAGCGTAAAGCCGTTGAGAACATCCGACGAGACATTCAGCGCCAGCATCGCCATCAGAAGCACATACATCAGGTTGATCATCTTCTGACGCGGAGAGACTTTATTCTTTTTGATTTTCATGCTCTTCGGGGGTCTGAATGTTGATTATTGGGGTTTGTTCATGTTGGCAGTCATTGCTTCGAGCATGCGGCTGTACACCTGGTTAAGCTCTTCAATCTGCTCGGCCATCTTCTTTGTCTGGTCGTTTACGCTGTCGATGTTGTTAAGCTGGCTGCTTGCACCGCGCAGCTGAATCTCGTACATTGCATTCACGGCTGTGAGGTTGCGCGAGAGTGTCTCCATCTCCTCCATATTGCGTCCCAACGCCTCTGTCTGGTCCGAAATGTGCTTGATAGTCTCGTTCAGTGCGCGTACCTTTTCTATATACTCTTCGGTGACTGCATCCATCTGCGGAATAAGCTCGGGGCTGTTCGAGCCTGCTATTGCGCCTATTGTAACGCCTGCAGCTGTGGCGCCTGTCGCGGGTGCAGCCTTTGCGTCGCCGCCGATGATAACCGTTGCTCCGCCGGGCAGGTTCTCCGAGCCGTAGAACTCGGCGCGTCTTTCGGCGCGATCCTCTTTTCTATCCTCTTCGGCAAGCTCATAGGGGCGCTCGAATGCCGAGAAGAAGAACACGATAACCTCGGCTCCCATTCCCACGAAAAGCATCAGGTTGGCGCCGGCTATGTGTGTCAGTTTGAATAGTGTACCCAAGATAACGATTGCTGCTCCCCAACTATATATATAGTTTGTGTAGGTTCTTCCTTTGGGGGAGTCCATGAACGACTGTATACGTTTGATTATGCCTTTTGTCTTGCCCATAATGTCTGTTGTCTATATGAAGGTTACTATTCCTATTTTCTATTGTTTCTGCTTATTCCTGTGAAGCTGCGCACGCAACGGAATCCTATGTACGAACGTGCCTCATTCTGATACTCGAAAGAGCGTGTGGCTCCCTGAATGAATTTCACGGGGTCTTTCCACGAGCCGCCGCGCACGGTCTTCTTTTTCAATGCGTAGGGATCCTCTTTTGCTGCGCGATACTGAAGGTCGGGGTTAATGTCGCCCATCTGCATCACTCCAGCCTCGGTGAACACTGTCGATGTCCACTCGGCAACGTTTCCGGCCATGTCGTAGAGGCCGTTGCTGTTGGCCGAATATATTCCACACTTCGAGGTTATAAGGTTGCCATCCTGTGTGTAGTCACCCTCGCCGGGCTTGTAGTTTGCATAGTAGCAGCCTTTGTCGCTCTTTGTGTCGCCCGACTCCCAGGGGAATTTCGCTCCCTCTTTGCCGCGTGCAGCATACTCCCACTCGGCCTCCGAGGGCAGACGGTAGCGCTGTATGTATTTTGCCTGTCCGCCGAGTCCTTTCAGCAGATAGTCTGTGCGCCATGCGCAGAATGCGTTTGCCTGTTCCCAGCTTACGCCCACCACAGGATAGTCGCTGTAGTTGGGGTGGCTGAAGTAGAGGTTAAGATAAACTTCGTTGTTCGAGTTCGGAAAATCGTTCACCCAACAGGTGGTGTCGGGGTAGATGTTCACGATGTATGTGTTAAGAAAATCGTAGTAGCTGGCGAGGGGGCGCGAGATTGTCTGTGTAACTATTCGGCCCTCGTCGTCGAGGTACGCTGTGTCTTTTGAGATTATCACCGCCTCGGTGCTCACGGGAATGTCGGTGTTGCGGTTGCGCTTCGAGGGGTCGAGGTTGTAGCGGCGCTGCGCTGCGAGAGTGTAGTCGTAAATCTCGTAGCGGTAGTTCATCTGCGATGCGTCGAGCATCTTCGCGCCTGTCACGGGGTTGGTAGTGTAGACACTCTCTATGGCACGAAGCTCGTCCTCATTGGGCTTGCGCCAGGGAATGGGCTTGCTCCAGTTGAGGTGGGGAGTCACAGGCTCGCCGAACTTGTCCTCGGTGATTTTATATGTCTCGTCGCCACCATATGCGGGGTCGGCGAGGCGCTCGCGGATGATAGAGTCGCGCACCCAGAATACAAACTGTCTGTATTCGGCGTTTGTAACCTCAGTTTCGTCCATCCAGAATGCATCGACCGAAATATCCTTCACCGATGATGATGTTCCCCATAGCGAGTCGGCCTCTTCGTCGCCCAATTTTATGGAGCCGCGTTCGACAAGCACCATTCCGTAGGGTGCAGGTTCGTTGACGGACGCGCCGCCTATTCCGGTAAGTTCGCCGCCGATGGCATTGCTTGTCTGCGAGCCCATGCACGATGCGAACATAAGCACCGAGAGAATTGCCGATAAACAGATTGTTATTCTTTTCATTGTAGTACTCTTATGCTGTTATGTTTGTTTTTACCTTTCTTAAATATATCAAAATCAAAGTCGTAGCCAATGTAAACATCGTGGTTGCCGTGCGATGCTCCCACTCCCGACGTAAAGAGTTCGTATCCGTAGCTCAGCGTAACATTCATCACCTCTATTCCCGCGAACATCGCCACAGAGGTCGAGGGGCTGTATGTGGCTCCGCCGAAAAGCACTCTGTTCTTGTATTTGTAGCTGCCTCTTGCGGTAATATCCGTGCGGTAGGATACAAAGTCTGTCATCACCATTATCGATGGCTGTATGGTTATTAACGTATTTTTTAACGGAATATTGCCTCCGGCCATAAAATTATAAAAAGGGTCTATCTGCATCTGGTTTTTTTCGCCCAGATAAATGAGCGGTGCGTTTATGTGCAGCGCCGATAGGCCCGAATAGAAATATTTATGCTGGAACAGCACTCCCGCGCCAAAATCCATCTTGTTGCCGTTCACTGTTTTTGTGGGGAATGCGGGGTCGTTGCTCTCCTGTCCCAGGATTATTCCCGAGGGGTCGAACTTTTCGTTCAAGAGTCCCACCTGCGCTCCTATGGCCAGACGTCCGCCCAGCAACGGCATTGCAAATGCGTAGTTGAGAAAAAGATGCTGGTTGGTGAACATTCCCGCCTGGTCGTTCAGGATTCCCACACCTATCGAGTGGTCGCCTTTTATCATCGTCAGCGGCGCGTCGAGGTTGAAGAGCATGCTCTTGGGGTTATTCTCGAAGCCCGACATCTGGTTGCTGTATCCTGCAAAGATGTGCATCTTTTTGGTGGCTCCCGCTCCGGCAGGGTTGTAGAAATTCTGCATATTCCAATAGTGTGTGTAGTGCACGTCGTATTGTGCATGCGCCTCGAAAAGCGCACACAGCACCACCATTGCAATAATCAGAATCCTTTTCATCATTTTTTTTAACGCGGCATTTGCATTATTAGTATAATGTTTCGCCAATAAATATATACGAAAGTACGAAGGTCGTGATTTTTTATGAATTTTCACGCATTTTTTACAATAAACAGAGCCTCTGTGTGTAAAATTCTTTGCAGTATGCACTTTTTGCGAAAGATTTTGAGTAACTTGCAGCGATATTTGCGAATCTTTCTGCGAAAAACAAATAAAAATAAGATAAATGAAAAAGCTAATTCTTTCTATTGTAGCCGCATGCGTATGTTTCGCGGCTTCGGCCGAAATTGTGCTGCCGCGAGTGCTGGGCAGCAATATGGTACTGCAACAGCAGAGCGAGGTCAATCTGTGGGGTAAGGCCGACCCCGACAAAAAGGTTACCGTCACCGTGTCGTGGAGCAAGGACAAAGTGCGCACCCGCAGCGACAAAGATGGCAATTGGGCAGTGAAGGTTGCGACACCCGCAGGCTCTTTCGACCATCATACAATCACCATCAGCGACGGCGACAAGCTCACACTCGAAAATATCCTCATTGGCGACGTATGGGTGTGCGTGGGACAGAGTAATATGGAAATGCCCGTGCAGGGCTATATGCACCAGCCCATCGAAAACTCAATGACCTACATTCGCCGCGCAAGCTCCATGAAGGACAAAATACGCATGTTCACGGTGAAAAAGGCACGTTCCTACGACAAAGATCTCGACGACTGCGTGGGCGAGTGGCGCGAGTCGGCTCCCCAGAGTGTAGCCGAAACCTCGGCCGTTGCATACTTCTTTGCCCACGAGCTCTCTCACGAGGTCGACTATCCTATCGGCCTCATCACTGCCGGCTGGGGCGGCTCGCGCGTCGAGGCGTGGATGCCTTTGTCGGCGTTGCGCGATGTTGCAACCGAAGAGCAGATTAAGCACAAGCACACTCTGCATCCGCTCACCCCCTCGGAGCTCTATTGTGGAATGATTGCCCCCATACGCAAATACAATGCAAAGGGCTTCCTGTGGTACCAGGGCGAGGCCAACCTCGGCTATCAGAGCCTCGACTATCTTGGCGACATCGACCACTACGACATTATGCTTGCGCGCATGGTGAAGCAGTGGCGCGAGGATTGGGGCGACACAGAGAACAAAATGCCCTTCTACTATGTGATGATTCCCTCCTATTTCTATTGCAATTCGCGCACCGATACTACGCTGCCGCTCTTTGTAGAGTGCCAGGAGCGCGCGATGGACATTATTCCCAACAGCGGAATGGCAAGCACCACTGACCTTGGCGAGGCTACCTGTCTGCACCCGGCAAAGAAATTCGAGATTGGAGAGCGTTTGGCGGCATTGGCAATGGCCCAGACTTATGGCCGCAAAGGCTTCGAGGCCAAGGCTCCGCAGTACGAGTCGCACGAAGTCCAGAAGGATGGCAAGGTGAAGATAAAGATGAAGAATGCCCCCATGGGCCTTGCGCCGTGGAGCAACGTCCCCGTGAAGGGCTTTGAGCTTGCGGGCGAGGATCGCAAATTCCACCCGGCTGATGCCCGCGTGTGGGGTAGTGTGGTCACCGTGTGGAGCAAGGATGTTCCCAAGCCCGTGGCTGTGCGCTACGCTTTCCGCAACGTCGTTGGCGAGGTTAACCTCAAAAATCTCTTCGGCGTTCCGGCAATTCCTTTCCGCACCGACCGCTGGAACGATGTGAAATAAAATAGCTTGACTGCAAAATTCCCCGAGTACTGTAAACGCCCGGGGAATTTTTGTAACAAATTTTATTCTTTATACAAAAGAGTTCTTCTTTCTTTATCTAATATAAACTGTTGCTTAAAAGAAAAAGCGTGCAATTTTTCCGGTAGATACGGTGGTGAAAAGATTGCTTTATCGTATTTTACTTCGGCGAAGGCTTCGACTGCCCCGTTTCTTATAAACAATATTGTCGAATATGTGTCTGCTGATGTGCTTGAGCAATAATTTCTTAAATTACTTGACATCTTGTAGGGTAGTCTTTGGATTTTGTCCGAATCATCATAGGGGTATATGATGTACACGCTGTCGTATTCCTCTTCGCAATATTCGGCAAAAGTAAAAGGTTTTTCTATCGCTTGTCTCTCTAAAGATAGTTCGAGCATAGGCTCACGGTGACCGCAACTAACTAATGTCAGTTGTAGAGTGAGTGTCAATATTAAGGCTTTAAAGCCCAATTTGTAAAATTCCATCGTCTGCTGCTTTTATTACATTTTTTAATAACTCTTCGTCGCTCCATTCGTTTTCTATGGCTTTTATTCCTAACGAATATCCGACGGAATTATTGTGTAAGTCCATACTCTTTGCTGAATTATTGGGCTTGTTTTCGTGGGCATTACCGTATTCTTCTGCGAGGTTTGAATCTTTCCCGGCATCCATTTTGTTTCATTGTGGAATTTTTAATTCTATTTTGCAACAAATTTTATATTATAATAACAGCCGAAACAGTATGTTTACTTCGTAAAAAGTAGTATCTTTGTAAAGTGAATGCAGCGCCCTGTGGCGGGTGGGATTCAATTCCTGACGCAACGTGTGCGCTCCATGTTCATTCGAACTTTAGAAAGCAATTTATAATACTATGGAAATGAACAACATGTTTAAAGAGGGACTTTGGAACAAAGAGATTAATGTAGCCGACTTTGTACAAAGAAACCTTACCCCTTACGAGGGTGACGCCTCTTTCTTGGCCGGCCCCACCGAAAGGACAAAAAAAGTATGGAACGAGTGTCTGAAAGCTCTCGAAGAAGAGAGAGCCAACAACGGCGTTCGCTCTCTTGATAATGTTACTGTTTCTACAATCTCTTCTCACAAGGCCGGTTACATCGACCGCGAGAACGAGCTTATCGTTGGTCTCCAGACAGACGAGCTTCTCAAACGTGCCATCAAGCCCTACGGCGGAATTAAGGTGGTAGAGAAGGCGTGTCTCGAGAATGGCGTCGAGGTAGACGAAAAGGTAAAGGACATCTTCTACCACTACCGCAAGACCCACAACGACGGAGTATTCGATGCCTACACAGACGAGATTCGTAAATTCCGCTCGTTGGGTTTCCTTACAGGCTTGCCCGACAACTACGCTCGCGGCCGCATCATCGGCGACTACCGTCGTCTGGCACTCTATGGCCTCGACCGTCTCATCGAAGCAAAGAAAGAGGACCTCAAGAAACTCGTCAGCCCCATGACCGACGCGACCATCCGTCTGCGCGAAGAGGTTGCCGAGCAGATAAAGGCTCTCAACGAAATGAAAATCATGGGCGAGTACTACGGACTCGACCTCAGCCGTCCCGCAACCACCGCCCAAGAGGCTGTGCAGTGGGTCTATATGGCCTACCTTGCAGCAGTGAAAGAGCAGGATGGTGCTGCAATGTCACTCGGTAACGTATCGTCGTTCCTCGACATCTACATTCAGTACGACCTCGACAAAGGCAACATCGACGAGACATTCGCACAGGAGCTCATCGACCAGTTTGTAATCAAGCTGCGTATGGTGCGTCACCTTCGCATGCAGTCGTACAACGACATTTTTGCAGGTGACCCCACATGGGTGACCGAGGCCATCGGCGGACGTTTCAACGACGGACGCACAAAGGTTACAAAGACCTCTTTCCGCTTCTTGCAGACACTCTACAACCTCGGTCCTTCGCCCGAGCCTAACATGACAGTGCTGTGGAGCCCCGAACTTCCCGACGGCTTCAAAGAATTCTGTGCAAAGGTATCTATTGACACCTCTTCTGTTCAGTACGAGAATGATACTCTCATGCGCGAGGTGCGCAACTGCGACGACTACGGAATCGCATGCTGCGTATCTTATCAGGCTATCGGCAAGCAGATACAGTTCTTCGGCGCACGCTGCAACCTTGCGAAAGCCCTGTTGCTCGCCATCAACGGCGGTCGCTGCGAGAACACAGGCACAGTCATCGTCGAGGATATTCCCGTGCTCACAGGTGAGCTCCTCAACTACGAAGAGGTACTCTTCAACTACAAGAAGGTGCTCATGCAGGTGGCTCGCGTCTACAACGATGCGATGAACATCATCCACTACATGCACGACAAATACTACTACGAGAAGGCTCAGATGGCGTTCATCGACACCAATCCTCAGATTAACCTCGCCTATGGCGTTGCAGGTCTCTCGATTGTGCTCGACTCACTCTCGGCTATCAAGTACGGCAAGGTAACCGTTAAGCGCAACGAGATTGGCCTCACCGAGGGCTTCGAGATTGCAAACGAATTCCCCTGCTTCGGTAACGACGACGACCGCGTGGATCATCTGGGCGTAGACCTTGTATACTTCTTCAACGAAGAGCTCAAGAAACACCCCGTGTACAAAGGCGCGTGCCCCACATTGTCGCTGCTCACCATTACCTCTAACGTAATGTACGGTAAAAAGACAGGCGCAACCCCCGACGGCCGTGCCAAAGGCGTGGCTTTCGCTCCCGGTGCCAACCCCATGCACGGACGCGACAAGAACGGAGCCGTTGCATCGCTCAGCTCAGTGGCAAAATTGCGCTACCGCGACTCGCAGGATGGAATCAGCAACACCTTCTCTATCGTTCCCAAGTCTTTGGGTGTCGACGAGGAGACACGCATCGAGAACCTCGTTACAATGATGGACGGATACTTCACAAAGGGTGCCCACCACCTGAATGTGAACGTCCTCAACCGCGAAATGTTGCTCGACGCAATGGAGCACCCCGAGAAATATCCCCAGCTCACAATCCGTGTGTCGGGATACGCGGTGAACTTCATCAAGCTCAGCCGCGAGCATCAGCTCGAGGTTATCTCCCGCAGCTTCCACGAGAAGATGTAATTTTAGAAAATATTCATGTACAGGCTGCGCGGGTACGCGCAGCCTGTATTCATCTTTAGCGGGGGCGTTCCCCCCCGACAGACAAAATTATGATACGCGTACACTCATACGAATCGATGGGCACTTTCGACGGCCCCGGACTGCGTCTGGTGGTCTTTCTGCAGGGCTGCAACTTCCGCTGCCTCTACTGTGCCAACCCCGACACCATCGACCCCAAGGGCGAGAGCAAAGAGACCTCGCCCGACGAAATTCTGCGCATGGCGATGAGTCAGAAACCCTTCTTCGGCAAAAAGGGCGGAGTCACCTTCAGCGGCGGCGAGCCCACAGTGCAGGCCAAAGAGCTCATCCCCCTCTTCCGCCGCCTCAAAGAGTCGGGCATCCACATCTGCGTGGACACCAACGGCAGCGTCTGGAACGACGACGTCAAAAAGCTTCTCTCGCTTGCCGACCTCATCCTGCTCGACGTCAAGCAGTATAACCCCGAGCGCCACAGAGTGCTCACCGAACGCAGCAACGAGCAGACACTGCGCACCGCCGAGTGGCTCGAATCCATCGGCAAGCCCTTCTGGCTGCGCTACGTGCTTGTGCAGGGCTACAGTGCCATCGAAGAGGACATCCGCGCCCTGTGCACCCATTTCTCGCCCTACAAAATGTTGCAGCGTGTCGAAATTCTTCCCTACCACACGTTGGGTGTACACAAATACGAGGCGATGGGCAAGGAGTACAAGCTCGCGGGAGTGAAAGAGAATACCCCTGCGCAGCTCGACGAGGCAAAGGCCATTTTCGACGAATATTTCCCAAAAGTGTACATAAATTAAAATAAATGTATATATTCGCACTGTTCAACGAATCGCAAACATAAAACCTTATATACTATGAAGAAAATCAGACAATTTTTCGCAGCTGCAATGTTGCTTGCTCTTGCAGCCTGCACTTCGGGCGACTGTGCGAAGCAGTGCTGCCGCATAGAGCCTGTCGACAGCAAAGAGCTCTCTTTCGACTCTTCGGACAAAGACCTTGTGCTCACCTTCTATTGGGCAAAGAAGATGGCTCTCTCATACGCCCACGACGGTAGCGACCCTGTAGGCTATTGGTACGAGGCGGCCCTTCCCAACCGTCAGGCATTCTGCATGCGCGACGCAGCCCACCAGAGTATCGGCGCCGAAATTTTGGGCCTCTCCAAGCACAACTACAATATAATGTACAAGTTCGCGTCTAACATCAGCGAGTCGAAAGACTGGTGCACATATTGGGAGATTGACAAGAACGACAACCCCTGCCGCGCCGACTACACAAGCGACGACGACTTTTGGTACAACCTCAACGCCAACTTCGACGTAATGTACGCCTGCTGGCGACTCTACGAGTGGACAGGCGACAAACGCTATCTGCTCGACGGCGGCGCATTCGAGAACTTCTACGCCCTCTCGGCCAAGAACTACGTTGACAGCTGGCAGCTCAACCCCGAGCAGATGCTCACACGCACCCGCGAGGTTAACCGCAAGCCCAACGCAGAGCGTTTCGGCAGTTCTCGCGGCGTTCCCTCGTACGTCGAGAGCTACGGCGGCCTCTACAGCAGCTCCGACCTTGTAGCCACCATCTACGGCGGTTACGACGCATATAGCAAGATTCTCGCCGAGGCCGGAAAGAAAGAGGAGAGCGCGCAGATGGCTGCACGCGCCGAGGAGTACCGCAAACATCTTGACGAAAAATGGTGGAGCCCCGAAATCAACGCCTACCACACATTCTGGACAAACAAAGGCGAATTTGCCGACGGCGAGGGCCTTACACATGTAATCTGGTTCGGCGCTGTGAAAGATGCTGCACGTATCAAGGGAACAGTAGAGAAGATGCTCGCACGCAAAGAGTGGAACATCGAGAATGTATCCTATTTCCCCCTCTTGTGGTACCGCTACAACTACAAGGACGAGGCGTATAAAATCCTCAAGGATATTGTCATCGCTCGTCGTTGCGAGTACCCCGAAGTCTCTTACGGAATGGTCGAGGGCATCGTCAGCGGAGCAATGGGCATCGTTCCCAGCGCATCGCAGAAGCGCGTAGTCACTCTGCCGCAGATCACAGGCGACAACTATATGCAGGTAAGCAATCTGCCTATGCTGGGCGGAACAGTGAGCGTGCGTCACAATGACAACAAGAGCTCTTCGTTCGATAACAACACTCCCGACGCAATCACATGGGAGGCTGCCTTTGCGGGCGACTACGAGAATATCCTCGTGAACGGCAAGAGCGTGAAGGCACAGAAGCGCACCGATGCAATGGGCTGTACAATCTCTTTTGCCGAGGTCAAGCTGGGCAAGGGCGAGCAAGCATGCTGCTGCGTAAAGTAGCCACAGCCTGTGTGCACAACTCCTAAAGTGCTTATAATAACCCCGAAAATATATTATTATGAGAAAATCAATATTTACAGCAATGCTGGCCACACTCGCTCTCGGCGCCAATGCGCAGAGCTTCAAAGAGTGGCAGGACCCGCAGATAAACGAAGTTAACCGTGCCCCCATGCACGCCAACTATTTCGCATACGAGACAGCCGAGGCTGCCGATGCGGGAGAGAAGCAGGCGTCGGCCAATTATATGACACTCAACGGCGACTGGAAGTTCTTCTGGGTGAAAAACTCCGACGCCCGTCCCACCGATTTCTGGAAACAGAATTTCGACGACCGCGGCTGGGCCACAATCCCCGTTCCGGGCTTGTGGGAGCTTCACGGCTACGGCAATCCCCTCTATGTGAACATCGGCTACGCGTGGCGCAACCAGTTCCGCAACAATCCCCCCGAAGTTCCCGTAGAGAACAACAATATCGGCTCCTACCGCCGCGAGATTATCGTTCCTGCCGAGTGGAAAGGCAAGGACATCATCGCCCACTTCGGCTCCGTAACCTCGAACATCTATCTTTGGGTGAACGGCCGCTTCGTGGGCTACAGCGAGGATAGCAAGCTCGAGGCAGAGTTCAACCTCACCCCCTATCTGAAGCCCGGCGAAAAGAACCTCATAGCCTTTCAGGTGTTCCGCTGGTGCGACGGTACCTACCTCGAAGATCAGGACTTCTTCCGCTACAGTGGTGTCGGACGCGACTGCTATCTTTATGCGCGCAACAAGAAACGCCTCGAAGATATTCGCGTAATCCCCGACCTCACAGATAATTACAGCAATGGAGAGCTTGCCATCGACCTCAAGCTCAAAGGCAGCGGCAAGGTTGCTCTTAAACTCACCGATGCCGACGGAAAGGTTGTTGCCGAGGCTGTCGGTGACGGCAAGAAACAGGTGAAAATGCGCGTCGAGAATCCGCAGAAGTGGACTTCGGAGACTCCCTACCTCTACACACTCACCGCCACCATGCAGGGCAGCAACGAATATATTCCCGTGAAGGTGGGCTTCCGCAAGGTCGAGATTAAAGACGCGCAAGTTCTTGTAAACGGCAAGCCTGTGCTCTTCAAAGGTGCCAACCGTCACGAGCTCGACCCCGACGGCGGCTATGTAATCTCGCGCGAGCGCATGTTGCAGGATATTCAGATAATGAAAAAGTTCAATATCAATGCAGTGCGCACCTGCCACTACCCCGACGACAACTATTGGTACGACCTTTGCGACCGCTACGGAATCTACGTCGTTGCCGAGGCCAACCTCGAATCTCACGGAATGGGCTACGGCGAGCACACTCTCGCCAAACGCGACGACTACAAGAGAGCCCACCTCGAGCGCAACGAACGCAACGTTTTCCGCAACTTCAACCACCCGGCGGTAATCATCTGGTCGCTGGGTAACGAGGCAGGCTACGGCCCCAACTTCGATGCAGCCTATGAGTGGGTGAAGGCCGAGGATCCCAGTCGCCCCGTGCAGTACGAGCGTGCCGGCTACGAAGGAAAGACAGATATCTACTGCCCCATGTACGCCGACTACTCCTGGTGCGAGCGCTACAGCACCGATGACAAATATCAGAAACCTCTCATCCAGTGCGAGTATGCCCACGCAATGGGAAATTCACAGGGAGGCTTCAAAGAGTATTGGGAACTTATACGCAAATACCCCAAATATCAGGGTGGCTTTATATGGGATTTTGTCGACCAGTCTATCCGCTGGACAGGCAAGGATGGTAAAATGATATACGGCTACGGCGGCGACTTCAACCGCTTCGACGCAAGCGACATTAACTTCTGCGACAATGGCCTTATAAGCCCCGACCGCGTCCCCAACCCCCACATGTACGAGGTTGGCTACTACTATCAGAATATTTGGGCAACGCTCCTCGACGCAGCAAAAGGCGAGGTTGAGCTCTACAACGAGAACTTCTTCAGCGACCTTTCGCCCTATTATATGCAGTGGACACTGTTGAAGGACGGTGCTCCCGTGCGCAGCGGACGCGTCGAGAATATCAATGTTGCTCCCCAGCAGCGTGCAAAGGTAACAATCCCCTACGGCGCAATCGACGCCTCTGCCGAGTGGATGCTCAATATCTCTTTTGCCCTGAAAAACAGCTGCGAACTGCTCGCGGCCGGCCATGTGGTTGCAAAGAACCAGTTGCGACTCACCGAGGCTCCCGCTGCAAATATGGAACTCAAGAACAGCAGCCTCAGCAACGTAGCGGTTGTTCCCCCGGTTGTAAAGGACGACGACCGCAACTACCTTATCATCTGTGGCAAAGATTTCCGCATGGAGTTCGACAGACACAGCGGCTACCTTACAAAGTACGAGGTTGCGGGTGTGGAAATGATAAAAGAGGGCGGCCGCTTGCAGCCCAACTTCTGGCGCGCACCCACCGACAACGATTTTGGAGCCAATCTGCAGTATCGTTACAGAGCGTGGAAAAACCCCTCTATACGTCTGAAAGAGCTTAAACATCGTGTCGAGAACGAGCAGGCCTTTGTCGATGCAAAGTATGAAATGCCCGACGTCAAGGCCACCCTCTCACTCTCGTATGTGATTAACAACGACGGCGCCGTGAAGGTTACTCAGGCGATGGGCACCACCAAAGATGCAAAGATTAGCAACCTCTTCCGCTTCGGTCTTCAGATGCCCATGCCCTGCAATTTCGAGACAGTCGAGTATTATGGTCGCGGCCCCCTCGAAAACTACATCGACCGCAACAACTGCACCGACCTCGGAATCTATCGTCAGAGTGTCGACGAGCAATTCTACCCCTACATCCGTCCGCAAGAGACAGGTACACGCAGCGACCTTCGCTGGTGGCGCGTGCTCAATGCAGCCGGCACAGGCGTCGAGATTGTAGCCGAAACACCCTTCTCGGCCTCGGCTCTGCACTACACAATAGAGTCGCTCGACGAGGGTCTCAGAAAGCAGCAGGGCCACTCGCAAGAGGTTGAAAAAGCCGACCTCACCAACCTCTGCATCGACAAAGTGCAGATGGGATTAGGCTGTATAAACAGTTGGGGCGCAATCGCACGTTCCGAATATCTGTTGCCCTACAAGGATTACTCTTTCACCTTTATCATGCGCCCCGTGAAGCACAAGATAGGTGTAAAATAGAATAACCGAAGAACTTTTCCAATGAATGCAGGGAGCGATAGCCGCTCCCTGCATTTTTTTTGTGAACAAAAGGGCCTTTTTACAACATTTTCGTGTGCAGCAATGTTTCTCATTGTGCAGGCGCGAAAGTCGCCCGTACAGATGTCTAACTTAAATAAATTTGTCCTATGGCAACAAAATGTGAAAAGAAGCACGAAGAGGCAAAAAGCGCAAAAAAAGAGTCTCACGCAAAGGAGTGTAAATCTTCGGGCTGCAAGAGCAGCGAAAAGAAATCTTAAAGAGTTTTTCGATTAAAAGGTCGTTTTTTTATCGACCGAATGTAAAAATCAGTTGACAGTGCCAAATTATTTTGGCACTGTTGCTTTTTTTGAAAAAGTGCAATACATTTGCATAATGCGTCTACCCGAAACAAATAGAAACAATATGAGACTATTATTTGCGCCCATTATTTGCATCCTTTTATTTTGGTGCTGCTCAAATAATCCCAGCCCAAATGTTGCTGTCGATGAACAGTATAATGCAAAGTTTGATTCCTTTCTTACACAGTTTGCACAATTTGATGGCAAGCAGTTGGATGAGTCGTTTTTTAGGGTGCGTAAACAATTTCCGAATGAAAAGTGGTGCCCCTGTATAGACAAAATTCTTTTCTCTTCGTATCTTCCTTTTGATGAACCAAGCAAGGGCGAGACAGGCTTTTGTTACAGGCCTTGTTACAAAATAGATGAGGGGAATTATTACATTCTCGCAATCAAGCAAGAGCAGTATTCATACGAGGAAAATACGTTGCTTACATACGATAAAAAAGGAAAAATAATAGATTTTGAAACTATCGGTGTTAACGATTGTGGAAAGGTATATAAAATAGAGCCTTCGTCGGGTGAACGCGAGATTGTATATACTCAATATTGCTTCAAGGATGTAGAAAGTGCCTACGATGGCGATTGCGATGTTTCTGTTTACAAAGTTACGATTGCTACCGATGGTAGAATAAATAAGAGTTTGCTTCGCGAAGATAAAAATGTGAAAGTTACATTGAGTTTTTATTAATAAAAGATAGTTTTTCTATGAGAATGTTTTTTACGCCCCTCATTTGCATCCTTTTATTTTGGTGCTGCTCAAATAATCCCAGCCCAAATGTTGTAGCCGATGAACAGTATAATGCAAAATTCGATTCTTTTCTCGCACAGTTTGCGCAGTTTGATAGTAAGCAGTTGAGTGAGGCATTCTTTAGGGTAAGAGAACAATTTTCAAATGAAAAATTCTCCCCCTATATAGACAAATATTCTTTTCCATTTTTACTGCCTTATGACGAAGAGTGTAATTGCGAGGCAAAAGAACTTTACTATCGACCTTGTTACAAAATAGAGAAAAAGAACTATTATTTAGTGTCGATAGAAGTTTGTTGCGATGTTACAAAGACTCCGGGGTACCCCTACAGTGAAAATACTTTGGTTGCTTACGATAAGAAGGGGAATATGGTAGACTTTGTAACGGTGGGCATCGGTAGCGACCTTGCGACGTACAAAATAGAGCCTTCGACGGGCGAGTACGAAATTGTTTACACTCAATATAATTTCAAAGATATTGAGACTGCCTACAATGGCAATTGTGACGTCTCTGTTTATAAAGTTACGATTGGCGAAGATGGCAGGATGGGCAAAAGCTTGCTTCGCGAGGAAAAAAGTGTAAAAGTTGCATTATAATGTAAAAATCAGGCCTCTGTGACAAATTTTATATTGTCGCAGAGGCTTTTTCGTTAAAATATCATATCTTTGCTAATCAGCCAATATATGCGGCACGCACGCAAATAAAAAATACCTAATATGAGAAAAACACTATCAACATTATTGCTTTTTGCCATGAGCATCTGCGCTCTCTCGGCAAAGGTCTACACAGTCTCCAGCCCCGACGGTAATCTGACAATGACCATCGACGTCTGTGACAAAGTTATATACTCTGTGAAGGCGGGCGACGTTACTATTGTGGCTCCCTCGACAATAGCCCTGGAACTCGAAGATGGTACCATTTTTGGCAGCAACCCCAAAGTGTCGGGTGTGCGCAAAGGTGGCAACAGCGAGACTATTGTTGCTCCCCTCTATCGTCAGAGTAGCTTCAAGAGTGAGTATAACAGCATCAAGCTGACGATGCGCGGCAACTGGGGCATCGAGGCACGCGCCTTCAACGATGGTGTTGCCTACAGGCTTTTTACCACCCTCAAAAAAGATATTAACATCAAGAACGAGGTTGTAGAGTTCAATTTCGACAAAGATTACAATGTTACTCTCCCCTACAGCGACCTCTTCAGCGACAAATATATTGCCAGCTTCGAAAAACAGTACGACTACGAGCCCATCTCCAACTTCAAGAATCACGATGGTCGCCTCAGTTTCCCGCCCATAATGGTGCACTACGATAATGGCGGCAAGGCTGTGCTTCTCGAGTCGGACGTCGAGGACTACCCGGGAATGTTCATCAACATCAACAGCAAGAAGCTGGGCTTTGTGGGCGAGTTTCCTCCCTATCCTCTGAAGCACAAAGACACCCCCAACGGAGTGCTTCGCGTCAGCGAGCGTGCCCCCTACGTTGCCTCGGTAAAGGGCAACCGCACCTACCCGTGGCGCATCGTGGCCTATGCTGCCGACGAAAAGCAGATTCCCGTGAACAATATGGTCTATGCGCTTGCCGCGCCCTGCCGCATCGACGACACTTCGTGGATAAAGCCCGGACACTCTACATGGGACTGGTGGAACCACTGCTCAATCTACAATGTCGATTTTAAGGTGGGCTTTAACAACGACACATACAAATACTACATTGATTTTGCAGCAAAATACAATTTCGACTATGTGCTTATAGACGACGGCTGGTACTCCTACCACAATAGAAATGTGATGGACGCGAATCCCGCGCTCGACATTCCCATGCTGTGCGAGTATGCAAAGGGCAAGAACATCCGTCTCATATTGTGGATGGTGGGCGACGCCTTCGACAAACAGGCCGAGGAGGTGTGCGCCTTCTACTCGAAGATGGGAATCGCAGGCTTCAAGCTCGACTTTTTCGAGCGTCAGGACCAGAATGTCATTGCACGCACATACAGCATGGCACAGATTGCCGCAAAATATAAGATGATACTCAATCTGCACGGAATCTATGTTCCCAAAGGTCTCAACCGCACCTATCCGAACATTGTGAACTTCGAGTCGGTGTTCGGCCTCGAACAGCTTAAATGGACTGATAGAAAGGTTGCGGACATGGCCAAGAACGACCTTCTCGTGCCCTTCATGCGTCAGACAGCCGGCCCGCTCGACTACACTCCCGGAGCCATGCTCAACCGCACACGCGAAATGTTCCGCAGCATCGATCACCGTCCCATGAGCCAGGGCACACGCGCCCATCAGGTGGCAGCATACATTGTCTTTGACATGCCCGTGTCGGTACTATGCGACTCGCCCACCAACTACATACGCGAGGGCGAGACAACCAATTTCATCAACAGCATTCCCGCGGTGTTCGACAGCACTTTCGTCAGCATGAGCGAGTTTGGAAAATACCTTGTGATGGGCCGCAGAAAGGGCGACAGCTACTATCTTGGAGGCTTCAACGATTGGGACGCACGTTCGCTCGAAGTTTCACTCTCTTTCCTTCCCCAGGGCGAGTACACGGCGCGCATCTACAAGGATGGCCTCAATGTCGACCGTGTGGCCGAGGATTACAAGCTCATGGAGCAGACAGTGACCGCAGCCGACAAGCTCAACATCGCAATGGGCTCGGGTGGCGGCTTTGCAATAATATTCACAAAAAAACAGTAATATACTATGGTACGCAGATTCTTATTTTTAACAATTCTTCTCTCTCTCGCGGTTGCAGTCTCGGCCGAGGTCAAACTGCCCTCGGTGCTTGGCAACGACATGGTGCTGCAGCGCAACAGCGAGGTTAATCTGTGGGGTAGTGCAACCCCCGACCGCACAGTTACCGTACGCACCTCGTGGAACGGCAAAAAGTACAAGACCAAGAGCGACAGCGACGGAAAATGGGCACTGAAGGTAGCTACCGGCGAGGCCGGTGGCCCCTATGAGATTGAATTCTCCGACGGCGACAAGCTCACACTCAGCGGAATCCTTTTGGGCGAAGTGTGGGTGTGTGGCGGCCAGTCTAATATGGAAATGCCCATCAAGGGATTCGTTGCACAGCCTGTGCAGGGTGCAGCCGATGCTATCCGTGACAGCTACGCCCACCCCGACATCCGCATCTTCAACGTAGGACGCAACCGCACCGAGACTCCGCAGGACGACTGCAAGGGCGAGTGGAAAAAGCCCACTCCTCAGAATGTTGCCGAGTGCAGCGCCACAGCCTATTTCTTTGGCCGCATGCTGACAGATATTCTCGGTGTTCCCGTGGGCCTCGTAACCTCATATTGGGGCGGCACAAAAGCCGAAGTGTGGATGACACGCGACGCCATCAAGGCTACCGAGGGCATCGACCACGCATTTGCCCTAAAGCCCGACGGCAACGGCTTTGCTCCGCAGACAATGTACAACGGAATGATTGCCCCCATTGCCAAATTCACAGCCAAAGGCTTCATTTGGTACCAGGGTGAGTCCAACCGCGACCGCGCCTTCGACTATGGAAAGTTGCTCGTGTCGCTCATCAAAAATTGGCGCGAGGCGTGGGGCGACGACAATATGCCCTTCCTCTGCGCACAGCTTGTGCAGTACCGCTACGATGGCGCACAGTACCTTTCGCTGCCCGTAGTCATCGAGGGACAATATTATGCGGCTCAGGCACTCAAAAATGTCTATGTGGCTCCCACCACCGACCTTTCGTTCCCCTCAATCATCCACCCGCCCTTCAAGCGCGAGGTTGGTGAGCGTCTCGCGGGAATCGCTCTCGACAAAAGCTACTCTCTCCCCGGCTTTGGCGCCGAGTCGCCCCGCTACGAAAGTATGCAGGTCGATGGCAACAAGGTGGTGCTGCGCTTCACAGGAATGGCCGACAATGCCGAGTACGACGCTGTGGGCGACAACTTCTCGTGGGTAGACAAGAATATGCGCGTCATCAGCATTAAAGGCTTCGAGGTTGCCGGTGCCGACAGAAAATTCTACCCTGCAAAGGCTCGTAACTCATGGCCCGTCTCCGACCGCATCACCGTCGAGAGCGACTCTGTGAAGAATCCCGTGGCAGTGCGTTACGCATTCCGCAACAGCATCGAGGCGAACGTAATCACAGGCATGGGCACTCCTCTCGCCCCCTTCCGCACAGATAATTGGGAGATTCCCGAAAATGAACTTTTTAAAAAATAAACTATCATGAAACGTAAAATTTTCTCATTAGCAATGACTCTGCTGCTCGCGCTCACATGTGCATACGCAGGCGGCGGTAAAAAAGATTTTGCCATCATCTACATTGGCAACAGTATCACTTATGGTGCTCTGCACGAGAATCGCAACGAGACTGCACCTCCCGTGTACACCTCGCAGATGCTCGCGAAGAAGTTCAAGGCCAACGTCATCTGGCGCAACTGCGGCTGGAGCGGCGCAACAACCTACGACTTTCTCCCCTCGCACAACCGCTACTTCCCCCGCGTGGTAAAAGCAGTGCGTGAGATTCAGGCCGAGACCTCTGCTCCCATCGTATTCTCTATAATGCTGGGTACCAACGACAGCGCCTGCACAGGCCCCACAGGCTGCCCCGTGTCTAACGAGAACTACAAGAAAAACCTCATCACCATCATGGAGGCGCTCAAAGAGATTGCTCCCGGTGCGAAATTTGTCTTCCAGCGTCCCATCTGGTACAGCCCCAATACCTATAATGGCGCTCAGTACCTCCAGAAGGGCCTCAACCGCCTCATCGGTTACACTCCCGTGCTCGAAGAGCTTGCTGACGAGCGTGGCGATGCAATGATGGGCGACGACGATGCATTTGAGTACTTCCACAAGAACTACGCGAAATATTGCTTCGCCGAGGGTGGTAACGCAGGTACATTCTATCTCCACCCCAATGCAAAGGGCGCGAAGAAACTCGCTAAATTCTGGGCCGAAGGCATCATCGATGCACTCGACTAAAATAGTGTAAGAATAGTAAGATGTTACCCTGCAACCGCCTCGGTTGCAGGGTAACATCTTTTTTGTGGTGACATCTATGCGATTGCTATTTTATCGCAGCAATTCCCATCGTTTCTTTGATGCTGCCAATGCTCTTTGGTGGATAGATAGTCCCATTGTATAAAGTAAGAGAGTGCGAGGCGCAAGCGCAAACGCAGCCTCTGTGGGTGGGTGAATATTGCTCGATGAAATCTCTCTCGTGCAGCGCAGTGTGAAAATAGAGTCGGCGGACACTTTAGAGTGCCCGCCGACTGCTTTTATGGATGGTCTCAGAAATTACTTTGCAATGAATTTCTTGCCCTTACGCACGTAGATTGTGCCGGGTTTCAACGCCGACTCTTTCACTCTGCGTCCGAAGAGGTCGTAGATGGGTGCATCCACATACTCCTCAACAGTGTCGGGCTCTACATCCTCGATGGCAGTGAAGTTGTCGAGGTCGCCCACAAGAGTACCATACTGTGCCCAATCCGATGCCTTGTAAGCAGCCAACGACGACGCGTATACGTGTATCACAGGCTTGCTCGAGAAGAGGTAGGCTGATACCTTGGGAGGAGTGGTTGCGTATACATACGCATCCTTCACGGGAGAGCTGTAGAATACTCCCTGTGCCATTTCCGTTACCTTGCGGCCGATGGTTACCGTTGAAAGGTTCTTGCAATATGCAAATGCGTCGCCGTATACAATGGTCACATTGTCGGGAATGCTGATACCTGTAATTCCCGAGTTTGCAAATGCGTTGCTGTTAATCTTAGTGATTGTCTTGGGAAGTACAATGCTTGTAAGGTTGGTGCAGTTGTAGAATAACTTTGCACCGATGGTGTTTACGGGGCAAGTGTAGGTCTCGTAGTAAGCTCTACCACCGCTCTTGATGTTGGTGTTCCAGAGGTCGATAGATGAAAGGTCGTAGTCGTTGATAAGCTGACGTATGTATTTGAAATCGGTGCTGTTGATGGGGCCGCTGATAACTGCCTTGATGGCTGTTGTTGTGAGCGAATCATCGAGTGCGCCGGCTGTGGTGAGCGTTACATACTGTGTACCGTCACCTGCCTTGAATGTCTCGTGCAGTGTTCCGTCGGCGTCTACCGAGTAGATTGTAAACTCAGTGGTGATGCTGCTGGGAATGTAGAAATTCAAAGAGTTCGATGCATAAACGAAGTTGCTGTCCTTGTCGAGCATCAGGAATCCGATACCGCCCGAGCCCTTCATGCAGTAGAGCGAGTCGGACTGTGTGTATGTGTAGCTCGAAGGCTCACAAGCTCCGGGGAAGAAGTCTGTGAACTGTCCAAGGTCGCCAAACTGGCCAATCTTCTCGTGGCCGTTGCGTTTCTCGCCCTCGTTAGAGAAAAGACCGTTGCGAAGCACGTGATCCACGCGGTCCTCTACGAACAAGAGTGTGCGGTTCTTGGGGTATTTTGAAATCTCCTCGATAGTCTTGTCAATGTTAGCCTGTGTCACGGTCATTGTGTAGTTTCCGTAGTCCTCGATCTTCAAGTTCTTTACAGGTGTTAAGAGACCCCATGCTCTGAAGAAGTCCGAGAGGTCCTCCTGGGCAACCTCACACGCTTTACGCACGAACTTCAAAGAGCCGTTGCGTCCGTAGCTCGAAGCGTTGTTGTAGAGCTTCAAGGGGTCCTCGCGCAATGCCTTGAAAAGTTCGGGGTAGAAAGATGTATTCTTCTTTGCCTGGTGGAAGTAAAGATAGAGCTGGTAGTACATACGCAATCTTGTCTCAAGGCTGCGTGCCGAGAAATATGTATTATCGGCGTACTCCCTCATCACAAAGTCGAGTGTAGAGCCGCTTGAAATGTTACGTCCGAAGAGGAAACGTCCAACGAGAGAGAAAAGGTTGTTCGATGCCTCGGCGCACGCCTCGAGGTTGATGGTTCCCTGGTTGTTGTGACCACACTCGTGGCCTGCGCACCATTCGTCCATATTGTCGCGGCTGACGTCGAATGAGTTTCTGATACACTCTACAGAGTTGTACATTGTACGGTAGGTACTAGAGTTTGCGTAACCTGCCGAGTTTGCGTCGCCCTGAATAGCAAAGTTGGGGTTGTTGTAGAACAGAGGAGCGATAGCCTCGCCACCCGAAAGGTTGTGGGGGTAGTAGTTACGCTGTCCGTTGGCTACAGCTGCAGTGTATCCCATAAGCTCCTGCTGCCATACTGTGAGGCTGTCGAACCACTCGATGCTGCGGTCGATGGTGCTGGGCCATACTTCTTTGTAGGCTGCTGTCTGGAAGTTGAAGAGAGCATGCTCGCTCTTGATGGTGAAAAGCTCGTGTGTGGCAGCGTTGAGCAGTGCCTTGTAGTCGCTGTCGCTCTTGCGTGCAACGTCGTAGTAACCGTTCACTTTACCACCCTGAATGTGAATCTTCATTTCGGGCCACTCGTCGAGAGTCTTTGTCATCGATTTTGTGTCGGCAGTGTAAAGAATATAGTAGAGTGCGTTTCTTGCACCATCAATGATGTTCAATCCCTTTTTAAGCTCTTTTCCGCTCTTTGCGCTGCTCAAAAGGTGGTTGCCTGCTGCACCTGCAATGTACAAGGTAGCATCGGCGGGAATGTCGCTGTCTACAAATACATAGAGAGTCTCGAGGTTACCTGTGTAGATACCTGTGGGGTTACCCATATAAGAGCCACCGGTGCTCTTCATCTTCTCGTTCCAATAGTTTGCGTCGCTGAATGCCTTGTAACTGTGGATACGGAAATCCTTCTCGTATTTTGCCCAATTCTCGTTCTTCAGCTTCAGGGCAATGTCTACCATGAACGAGGGCATTCCTCCGTCGGTGAATGCAGCTGTAAGCTGCTCGTCGCTCATTGCAAGATACTCGGCCTTGAGCTGTGTACAAGCTGCGTCGTCGAAATATGTCTCGCGCAGGTTGTTAACAACTTCCGCGGGGTCGGCCTCCAAAGGATAGATTTCCTCCAAGCCTCCCTCGATAGCGCCGTAATAGTTTTTCCAATTGCTCTCCTGGTAGTCATTGAGCGCTTTTGTGTAGACGCGTATAGTGGGGCTCGATGAGAAAAAGTAAGCGGGTGTGCTTGCGGGGTTAAGAGGCTTTACATAAGCATACTTTACGCTCGAAGCGTAGAATACTCCCTGGCCGAGGCTTGACACGCGGCTACCGATGATTACTGTGTCAAGCGAGCCGCAATATGCAAATGCGTCGCCGCCCAATGACGATACGCTGTTGGGAATGTCAATCTTGCGCAATCCCGAGCCCGAGAATGCATTCTGCTTAATCTCGGAAATTGTCTGTGGCAATTGGATGGTCTTCAGGTTTTTACACTCCTTGAACATTGAGTGGCCGATTACATACTCCTCGGTCTTGTAGCTCTCGAAATAGGCCTCGCCACCGCTTGTGAACTCCACTCCTGAAATGTCGAGGTCGGTTACGCTTCCTGCATTGATGAGGCTGCGCAGATACTTGACGTCGGTACCGTTGATGGAGCCGGTAATTTTAAGCGTCGTTTCGGTAGTAGTGAGCAGGGTAGAGAGTGTTCCTGCTGTCTCTACATGCACTTCGGTTGCAGCCATGGCTCTTGTGGTGCCGAAGAACAGCACAAAGAGAGGCAGTAACAACCTGAAAAACGAAAGTGATAAATTCTTTTTCATTTGTTAGATTTTTATGGTTTTTAATTGTTTATCCACTATTCGGCGCGCAAAAAACCTAATTTGCGCAATATATGCAATTTATTACGCAAAAATAATAAATATTTAATAATAACGTGCCTTTTGGGGCAAATTTAACAAATGAGAGGTTGTCGCGCTTTTTTCTGCAGTCCCATTTGTTTGCAGTTGCGAGCGCTGCTTTTGTGTCGCAAAAATTCTTACTTTAGGTATTTTTATGTAAACAGAGAGGCAATCTTTGGTAAATGATGATAAAAAAGCACCTGCAATCCTCTATAATTCCTCAAACTATAGTATCTTTGCTTGTAATCATAAAAAGATACTATGAAATACTTGTATAAAAGAATAAAATCTGTTCGCGAGAACTATGTGAACACTTTGGGCAGACTCTATGAGTATGCTACCACATTCTTTCCCAAAAACCGCCTCTCGGTGATGATCGACGCCGAGGGTGGATACACATACGAAGAGCTCAAGAAAAAGTGCGACGCAATCTCCAAACGCCTCACTCAGTTTGGCATCGGAGCCGGCGACAAAGTGGCCATCCTCTCGCAGAATATGCCCAACTGGACGGTTGCATTCTTCAGCACCGTAGCCTTCGGACGAATATCGATACCCATCCTCCCCGAATGTTCCGAGAACGAGATTACTAACATCCTCAACCACTCCGAGAGCAAGGTACTCTTTGTCTCCAAACGACTGCTGTCGAATGTCAGCAAAGAGTGCATTGACAAGATGACTCTCGTCATCGACATCGAGACATTCGAAGAGATTAAAAGAGACGACAGCAAGTTCACCTGCGACGGAAAAGTGGCCCAGCCCATGCCCGACGACATTGCAACCATCAACTACACTTCGGGTACCACAGGCAATGCCAAGGGAGTGGTGCTCAGCCACCGCAACCTCATTTCGTGCGTGCACTCATGCTACTATGCAACCAAGCGCGGCGAAAAGGACCGTTGGCTCTCTATCCTGCCCATGCCCCACACATTCGAAATGACCATAGGCATGCTCTATCCTATGTACGTTGGTGCAAGCGTCTACTATATGTCCAAGCCGCCCGTGCCCTCGCTCCTTCTCAAGGCAATGAAAGAGGTGCGCCCCACGACCATCCTCGCCGTGCCCCTCATCATCGAGAAAATATACAAGAACAGCATTCAGCCCACAATAAAGAAGAGCCCTCTGCTCACATGGATGAACAAAAATGCCTACGGCCTTATGTGCAAGATTATAGGCATGAAACTGAAAAAGACCTTTGGTGGAAAGGTAACATTCTTTGGCATCGGTGGTGCGAAACTCGACCCGGACATCGAGGCCTTCCTGTTGAAAGCAGGTTTCCCCTATGCCATCGGCTACGGACTCACCGAGACCTCGCCCCTGCTCAGCTTCTCAGTGAAAAAGGCACGTACGGCAGGCTCAATAGGAATCCCCGTAAGAAACGTAGAGCTTAAACTGCACAATGTCAATCCCGAGACAGGCGAAGGTGAAATTGTAGCCAAAGGCCCCAATGTGATGCTCGGCTACTACAAAGATCCCGAACGCACACGCGCAGCCTTCACCGAAGATGGCTGGTTCCGCACCAACGACCTTGCCTGCATCGACGCCAAAGGAAAATACTACATCAAAGGCCGCCTGAACAATATGATTCTGGGTGCGTCGGGCGAGAATATCTATCCCGAGGAGATTGAAAAGGTTATCAACGACATCGAAGAGGTAAACGAGTCCATCGTGATGCAGCGTGGCGGCAAGCTCGTCGCTCTTGTAACTTTCAACGACAATGTAATCGACTGGGACCAGCAGGGCGAGGAAGAGTTCTTCAAAAAACTCGACGAGTACAAGCAGCGCATCCTGAAGATAGTAAACAAAAAGGTGAACAAAAGCTCCAAGGTTGGCGCCGTAGAGGTGATGAAAGAGCCGTTCGAAAAGACAGCCACCAAAAAGATACGTCGATTCGTTTATAAAGATGCCGAGGGAATGTAATCCTCTCTGCCTTTAATTTAGATAATTGCGGGGGCACTCCCCTCCGACTAAAATAAAGACTCCTTTTCAATGCCCGCAGGGCGATGAAAAGGAGTCTTTGTATGGATGGAGTTTAACTATTTATTCGCCTTCAGCCACTCTTCGGCCTTCTTTTTGTCGAATGCAAAAAGGAAGGTTTCGGGGTTTCTCAGCTGCGCAACTACCTTGAAAATGTCAGGGTGTTTCTGCAGGCAGGGCAGCAGATAGCGATAGGTAGAGCCGAATCCCAGCTGCTCAAAAAGTACATAATCGACCTTTTTATCGAGCATTCCCTGCAGCATCACTCCCGTATCTTCGCTCTCAAGATAGTGCACACCGCGCATTCCCGACGTTGCATAGAGAAGCTCGGGCTTGCGCGAACATACAATGGCGTTCGCATCGTGCTTGGCGAGCATCTTGCCCATACTAAAGAAATTGCTGAACTGCGCGGGGAATTCCACCTTTGCTTGCGCGTGAAGGTCGCCCATAGTGTGCTTGTTGCCATTGTCATCCTGCGCCGCCACGGGCACGAAAAGCAGCAGCAGTATCCACGCGGGGAATTTGCTCTTCAGATATTTTGCTGCTGCAAGCTCGCCCAGTTTGTAGAGTCCCACAAACACTCCCATCGTCAGAAAGGGGGTGGCGGTGGTAAGATAGCGATATTGGCTGGGAACGTTGAACAGCGAAATTATTCCTATCGTTCCGCAAAGGTAGAAAAAGAGCGGCCAGCGCAGCTTGCCCATGTTCCAAAAGCCATAGAGAATGATGGCGAGCAGCGCGATAGCGTAAATCCACAGTGCAACGCCCGCAGGCTGTTCGTAGTCGACGGGAACAAAGGGAATGACACTCTCGGGCATTGCCTGTACAATAAGCATCTTTGCGGTCGAGAACAGGTTCGTAAAGTCAATCTGGCTAGTGTAGCGCGACTGGTTCAGCCCCAAAAGAGAGTTTCGCAGCATCCACGGCAGGTAGCCGATGGCAAATGCGCCCACCACCGCCGCCGATAGCGTGTATCGGCGCATAAAAAGAAAGCCTATGAGGAATCCGGCGATAATGGCTATTGCCTGCGTGCGAATGTAGTATGCGAATACTATCAGCGCCAGCAGCAGATAGAATCGGGGCATGCGCCACACTGAACATTGCTCCTCTTTGCGGGTGATACTCTGGAACAGCCAGAATATGAGTGACAGGCAGCAGAAGCACGAGGCCTCGCTCATCATCATCGTGGTAAACTCCAGCAGATGGGGCGTCACAAGCACCGCCGAGCATGCAAGAAAGGCGAGGCTGCGCTTGAATCCCGCGCGAACGATGGTCGAGAAGAGCAGCATCACTCCCACGAAAAGAAACACTCCGTTGAGTATCTTTTGTGCCACAATGCTGTCGGTAACCATGCGCAGCGGAGCCATCAGCAGCGGGTAGCCCGGGGGAAAGTTTGTCGTGGGCTTTCCGAACATGTCTGCGTATCCGTCGCCTTTGGCCAGTGAGGTTGCATTTGCAAAATAGTAGCAGTTGTCGCCGTTAAGGTCAATCTTGCTGTCGAAAATGTACGAAAAGGAGAGTGTGAAGATTGCAAAGAGGGCGACTCCCCACAAAAAATCCTTCGATTTTAAAAACTTAGTCATTCTACCTTATTTGTATATAAAGTGTGCCAGAAACCTTAATTTCTGACACACTCTGTTTGTCGTTTGTCTGTTATTTATTGTGCTCGGCCTCAATCTCTTCGGGAGACATAGGCTTGTATTTACCCAAGCGACGCGAGCCGCCCTCGAATACAAAGTAGTCCTCTTCGTTGCGGATGCCGCCGAAGTTGCGCCATGTGTCGAGCTTGTCGTAGCAGATAAAGTCGGTGAACTGCTTCTCGGCGCGCCATTTGTCGATGAGGTCGGGGATAAAGTAGATTCCCGGCTCTACGGTGAATACAAAGCCCGGCTCAAGAGCCTTTGCGAGGCGCAGAGACTTGAATCCAAACTGTGTGCTTTTTGTGCGTCCCTCTTCGTAGCCCACGTTCACTTCGCCGAAATTCTCCATGTCGTGAACGTCGAGTCCCATCATGTGACCAAGGCCGTGGGGCAGGAACATACAAGCTGCTCCGGCGAGAGCCGCCTCTTCGGGGTTGCCCTTCATCAGTCCCAGATCCACCATTCCTTTGGCAATCTCTGTGAGCACAATGTTGTGCACGTTGCGGAACTCAACGCCGGGCTTTATTGCCTCGACAGCCGCAAGATGGGCGCGACGCAGAATGTTGCACACTGTGCGCTGCTGCTCGGTGAACTGCTTGCCCACAGGCATTGTGGTTGTAAGGTCACCCGCATAGTGCATGGCATTCTCGCAACCGCTGTCGAGCAGGAACATCTGTCCCTCCTTCAGGGGAGTGGTGCCGTATGCGTGGTTGTGCAGTGTCTGTCCGTTCACTGTGGCGATGATGGGGAACGAAAGTCCAAAATTATGCTTCGCTGCCTCGGCGCGAACGATGGCAGCAATCTGTGCCTCGGTAACGCCCGGACGTACGGCGCGCATCGCTGCGCAGTGCATGTCCACAGAAACGCCGATAGCCTCTTCAATCTGCTCAATCTCCTCGGCACTCTTGTAGTTACGCTGGTTGATGACCGCCTTTACAAATTTCATCGATGCGGTAGCCTTCTGCTCGGCGGGAACGATGCCCAGGAGCTCCTGCAACCACACTTGGTGCTCGCCGCGGTAGGGGGGCAGGAAGTGAATCTGCTGGCCTTTGGCCTGTGCCTTTTTCAAATATGTAGCAAGCTGTGCCATGGGCATTGTCTCGCTGATGCCCACGCGCTCGCACTTCTCTCTGATGGTAGGCTGTACGCCTGTCCACACAATGTCGTCGATTGTAAGCTCGTCGCCGAAGATAATCTCCTTGTCCTCGTCAACGTCGATGATGGCTGCAAGGCCTGCGTAGTCCGACGCAAAATAGTAGAGGAATGTAGAATCTTGACGGAAAGGATAGATATTATCAGCGTAGTTCATGCCTGTCTCGGTGTTTCCGAGGAAAAGCAACAATCCGCTGCCCATGCTCTGCTTGAGCACTCGGCGGCGTTCAATGTAGGTTTCTTTGGCAAACATAGTATATACTTTTTATTAGGTTAATTATCTTTTTATAATTGCGCGCACCACGAACCATGCGTGTCGCAACAGTGTGGGCAGCAGTCCATAGTGCTTGGCCATGATGCGGAAACGCTCGATGAGCGATGCTCTGTGATTTTGCAAAGATAGTCCATTTTGCAAATAATCCACAATTACAATGTGCGTATTTACAATATCTTTGGAATCTTTCATCACCTTTATGCACCAGTCGACGTCGGCCGAGAATCGGTAGGCAAGGTCGTATTTGGGCACCAATGTGCGGCGGGCAAAGAATGCCTGATGACACACGAGCATTCCCTGCCGGAAGCTGCGCCAGTCGAGTTTCTCGGGCGCCTGCAGACGACGCATGCGCACGAAATTGCGCTCCTCGTCAACCTCGGCAGTCTCGCCGTAGAGAATGTCGGGCAGCGTCTCCTGCTCGGGGATTGCCGCCACCATCTTTTCGAGAACGTCGGGCGCGTGGAAGCTGTCGCCGGCATTCAGAAAGCACAGGTAGTCGCCCGTTGCATGGGCAATGCCTTTGTTCATTGCGTCGTAGAGTCCTTTGTCGCGCTCGCTTATGAGTGTGGCAATCTCCACTGCGCTGTTGCGTACCTTCTCCACAGTGTCGTCCTTAGAGCCGCCGTCGATGAGCAGAAACTCGAAGTTGCGGTAGGTCTGAGCGGCAATGCTGCGCAGTGTCGGCTCAATCACCGACGCTGCATTATAGGTTACGGTTATTATCGAGAATTTGGGAGTATGTTTCATGGCTTTTACTCTTTATCTTCGGTGCATGCACATTTTTTGCGGCGAATGATAATAATCGCCACCATTGCAAAAATCACAATACCCACGAATATCGAGCCATAGAGCGATACTTTTGCCGAGCCTGTCATTACGTCGTCCACGCAGCGGAACTCGATAGTGTGCTTTCCGGCGGGCACGGGCAATCCTCGCAGAATATAGTCGGTGCGCACGGGGGCAACCTCTTTTCCGTCGATGAAGGCCTTCCAGGTCTTGTAGAATACCTCCGAGAATACTGCGAAGCGGGGCTTTGCGCTGTTGCTCTCATAGATGAGATTACCGGGGTTCTTGTACTCTGTCAGGCGAATATAGTCGGTGGAATCGCCACTATTTGAATACTCGGCCATCGAGGGCAGCGAGCTTTTCCACTCCTCGTCGATGAACGCTACGGCTGTGGGATCGAAGTCGGCAATGGCCTTAATCTCTTCGTTGGGGTCGGCCACGAACTTAACCTCGTCCACGAACCAGCAGTTGCCCAGCGCCATGGGGTTTTTCTCCACTCTCTGTCCCGTCTTTTCGTCGGGCACGATAATGTAGCGCACGTTCAGCATATTTATGATGCCCATGTTCAGGTTGCGCGCAAAGAAGTGGTCGATAATATCCTGGTAGCGGCGCAATTTCACGGGACTGTATCCTCCCACAGACTTATGGAAGTAAGAGGTGCGCGAGTCGTTGAATGTGCTTGTCGCGAGGTTGAGCACGCGGAAATTGGGGTCTTTGTCGGCAAGAATCATCTTGTCGGCGGCAGTGGGGAGAATCTCTGTGCTCTTCTGCTTGGGCATGAAAGAGTCCCACGACACGAATCGCTTGTCTACGCTCCAAAGGTCGACGAGCAGCAACAGCGAGAGTGCGGCCATCAGATAGCTTGTCTTCATGCTCTTAATGCGCAGATAGGCAACGAGCAGGGCGCAGGCAATGGCGATGAACATGAACGAACGCCATGCGTCGCTTGTGAGCATCGAAGCACGGTCGGCGCGCAGTGAGTCTATGAGAACCTCGGGCATCTGTGCATCCGAGGGACTTGCAAAGTCGAACATTCCTCCACCGAAGAGGGCGAACATCAGCGACAATCCTCCTGTGATTGCAGCCGAAATCCATATTGCGCGCAGGGCACCTTTCTCGTCGCCGTTTCTGTGGTCGTCCACCAGCTTTTTCACTGCAAGCACTCCCAGAGTAACCATTGTCAGCGACGCAACAACCAGCGACATTGAGGGTGCGCGGAATTTATTGTAGAGCGGCAGATTATAGAAAAGGAATTCGTTCACCAGCGGGAAATATTTTCCCCACGCCATCACAATGGAAAGGATGGTTGCGGCCAGCAGCCACCATTTTTCCTTGCCTTTCACGATGAAAAGTCCCAGCACAAAAAGGAAACAAACGATTGCTCCCACGTATACAGGACCCGAAGTAAAGGGCTGCGGTCCCCAATATGTGGGCAGTCTCTTCACGAACGAGCGTGCCTGGGCCGCGCCGTAGGCGCGTGCGATGGTCTTGTAGGTCTCGCTATTCTCGTCGAGCGAGTAGTGCGAGCTTGCGCCGTAGAGGTTGGGTACGAGCAGTGTGAATGTCTCGCCTATTCCGTAGCTCCACTGATAAGCATAGTCAATTTCGAGGCCCGAACTCTTCTTCTCGCCCTCCTGCTTCAGCACCGCTCCGCCGCGCATCGACTCTTTTGCATAGTCGGCTGCGGGCACCAGCTGTCCCACGGCGGGAATAACCGCGAGCAAGGCAGCGATAATAAGCACTCCTGTCGCCTTCAGCCAATTTTTCAGCTGCTTTTCGCGTATAGCGTAAACAAGATAGACAATCGCAAGAATAAGAAGCACAAGCAACAGATAGTAGCTTATCTGCTGGTGGCTCCAATAGATGTTCAGTCCCGAGAATATAAGTGTAATCAGGGCTCCCCACAGCAGTTTGCCTCTGTAGCACAGCATCACTCCTCCGATGATGGGCGCCATTGTTGCCATCACCAGACTCTTGTTCATGTGTCCCGCCTCTATGATTATAAAGTTATACGAGCACAGAGTATAGGCTATCGAGCCTGCGAAACTGAGCCACGAACTGCAGCCTATGGAAATGAGGAAAATGTAGAAACAGATGAATGTCAGGAAGATAGAGCCAATGTGGCGCTTCGAAATTCCGAACATATTAAGCGTGAGCACCTTTTCGAATCCCTGGAACAGGTTCACGGGCTGCGGCGAGAATGTGTAGTTCGAGGGCATTCCCGAGAACATTGCATTCGACCAATAGGCGTAGTCGCCTGTCTCCTCATGGTAGTCGCGCAGGTCCTTGCCCCATCCTTGCGAGTTTATCGCGTCGGCCTGCATCAGGTCTTTGCCCTGGAACACCGGGGCAAAATATATTGCAGTAAGCGCGAAGAACATGAGAATTGCGGCAATGTGCGGCAACCAATTTTTCATTTTTGTTGATTTCATCGTAAATTATTATTTTTCAGTATTGTTTCAATGTGGGTGTAAAGTTGCTCTTCGTAGCGTTCGAGCGAGTAATTCTCGCGCACGTGGCTGTTCAGACTGCGTGTCTTTTGCAGCAGCTGCTCGGCGGGGAGTGCCGCGGCAGCAATTATCGCCTGCTCGAAGGAATCATATTCAACCTCGGGAATCTCGCTGCCATACTCTGCAAGGGCGAGCCCTGTCGCGCGGCTGTAGACGGGGAACAGAAGGCCGTTGGCAAGCACGTTGAGCACCGCCACTGCTCCGCTCTCCGAGAGCGAGGGATTCACAAGGATGGCGCAGCTGTCGAGAACGTCGGCAAACTCCTGCGACTCAATATCTACGAATCCATGCTGCACAATGTTCGGTGCCTTGTCGGCGAGGGGGCCATAGTAGCGCCAGAATTCACTCTCGCCACGGCTCGCTCCGCAAATGTGCAGGGTGTATTCTGGGTGGCGCAGTGCAAAGTCTATTGCAATGTCCAGCCCTTTGTGTATCAGTCCCGAGCTTCCGAACCACAGGAGGTTGCGTCGGCAACGGTCGAAATTCTTCTCGGGTGACGGGCGGCGCACGTCAAAATAGAATGCCGGCAGCGAATAGTAGTGTTCGGGGCGCGGGTCCTCGCCTCTGAAATACTCTGCTACGGAATTGTCGCCCAGGCAGATGACAGCATCCGAGAGTCGTGCATTATAGTAGTTCATTCCGTTGCCGGGCACGTAGTGGCACGATGCAAGCGCGCGTGTGCCATGCTCGCGGAAAAAGTCGAGGTTGCGGTCGGCTGTCACCTTGAAATTGAGGAACGTGTGCGCTCCCACAGAGTAGAATATGCGCAACGGCTCGTGCCCCGAGGCCGAAAAGGAGCGGGCGTACGAGAGCGAGGTTATTCCGTAGACAACCTCGTAGGGAGTATAGTCCACGCGGTCATTCTCGCGCGAGGCGCAGTCCACACTGTAGCCCAGACGATGAAAAGCCTTGGCAGCAGCGTAGCACTCGGTAAAGTTCGAGTGCGACTTCGGCAGCGGGCCGTCGAATGCCTCGGGAAGGTAGCAGATGAGCGCCCTGCGCTCGCTGCCGCTGCCAAAAACATCGCGCGACAGACGGCGGTTGGCAAACAGCCTCTGCACCCACGCAACAATGGCATTGCCTATGCGTCGGCGGGCTATGGGAACTATACGGCGGAACTCCGAGCGGGTAAACTTCATGATGAAAATATTTTATTTACAGCACATTGCGATAGACGTCGCACGTCTGCTGTACCATTTTTTGTAACGAAAAATCTTTTATGCGTTCGCTGCCTCGACGGCGCAATTCTTCGCGCAACGTCTCGCTGGCGATAACCTCGCGCAGCGTGTCGCACATCGATTGAGCGTCGTGCGGCGCAAAGTAGAGCGCAGCGTCGCCTGCAACCTCGGGGAAGCAGCTGGCGTTGCTCAGACACACGGGGCAGTTGTTCGAGAATGCCTCGAGGATGGGAATTCCGAAGCCCTCGTACAGCGACGGAAACACGAAACAGAGTGCGTGGCGGTAGAGTGACGCCATCTGTGCGTCGTTGGCGGCAATGTGCACGAGGCTGTCCGCCACTCCCCAATTTTTGAAAATCTCGTGCTCGGCGCTTGTAAAGTCGCTACCCGTGCAGACAATCTTCAGCGAGGGGTCGTGCACCAGAAGGCTCCTCACGGCCGATAGCCACGGCAGGAAATTCTTGTAGCCCTTGCGCTCGCCCACATACAGAATGTAGCGGTCGAAAAGTTGCGGCGCAACCTCTCCTCCGGCGCGGAATCCATGATGCACCACGCTTATCTTCGAAGGGTCGGTGCCCAGCAGCTCCACAATGTCGCGCTTGGTATTCTCGCTGACGGCAATAATGTGGTCGGCCTCCTTTATCAGCTTCTTCTTGTGGGGAATCGTGCGGTCGTAAATGAGCACATCCTGCGGGAAACGCTCGAATGTCATGTCGTGAATCGTCAGCACAAAGGCGCGCTTGCGGCTCTTTACGAACGGCAGAAAATAGGGGCTGTAGTATGTTGGGTGGAAAATATCGTATCCTCCCGTGCGCAGCGCGTGGAGCGTAGCCACACGATTCACCGGCTGGTAGATGCGTCGGCGTATGCGGTAGTTCTTGGGGAATCCCAGACTCTTGTACTCTTGCCCGTATGTCTCGGTAACATAGTGATTCTCGCAGAAATACATGGGAAGCTCGCCCTTAAACTCATCCTTGGGCAGGTTGTATATAAGGTCGGCAAAGTAGCGGGTGACGCCACCGAACCTCTGGAATGTAAACATCTGGTTATCGTAAAGAATCTTTTTCATCGCTTGGAAATTTTACGAGATTTTACATAGTCGACAGCTTCGCGCAGCTCTCCCGAGCGGCACAGAAACAGTGCGATAATATATATTGCCGCCGCAACGACAATTCTTGTCGGCAGCAGAATGTATGTGTTTGTGATTGTTGCAGTGAGCATTGCTGTCGCACACATTGTGGCGGCCGACAGTGCAAGGTAGGGCAGTGTGTCGCGTGCGAACATCAGCAGCGTGAATCCTATTTCGCGTCCGGCAAAGTGTCGCCACACGAAGAGCCACAGAATATTCAGGCAGACGTACGCGACAATCATGCTCGAAATTCCATACGGGCGCATCGCAAAGAGCATTGCAATCATCAGCAGTCCCTGCGCTATTGTGCTCCACATATAGATTACTGAGCGGCCACGGCTGATGAGCAGGTTGGTAAACAGCGACTGTATGGGAATAAACGCTCCCCACAGACACAGAATCTGCAGCATGCGTGCGCTCTCTATCCACTTTTCGGTGATTGTCACAAGAATAAGCTCGCGCGACACGAGCGAAAGTCCCAACAGCATGGGAAAGGCGATGAATGCAGTGAAACGCACCATCTTGCGCAGCACGTGCAGCTGCCTGTCGCCATCGTCGGCCACGCGCGCAAGCACCGGCTGGGCCACGCTGTTCACCATTCCGTTCACAGTGTCGCTACCCATATTGTTCCACTCGTTGGCCTTTGTGTAGTTTCCCACGTCCTTTCGTGTGTAGTAGCCGTTTCCGCCCAGAATAAACGAGAAAATGTGGCAGTTTATGCGCAGGAAAAGATTGGTTACCAGCAGACGGTAGCTGAACGCGAAAAGGTAACGCAGTGGGGCGAAATTTACCCTCCACGATGGGCGCCACGGCGAAAAATACCAATAGCACACTGAACGCACAAGCACGTAGAGAATGCCCTGCGTGGCGATTCCCCAATAAGAGTATCCGTTCATGGCCATGGCCACTCCCACGCTGCCCGACGCTATTATGGAGAGTATCAGGGCAATAGATTTCTCCTTCACCTTCAGTTCGCGGAAAAGATGGGCCGAGTGGGCAATTCCGAAGCCTGCCACCACAAAGCCAATGAATGAGTAGCGCGACAGCGGCACAAGCACCGGCTCGCAGAAAAACTCGGCAATCAGCGGCGCGGCAAAGTACAGCCCTGCGTAGAGCAGCAGCGACACAATCACGTTGAACCAGAATACAGCATTGTAGTCATCGTGACGCACCTCCTTGCGGTTGGCAAGAGCCGCCACGAATCCGCTCTCCTGCAACGAGCCGGCAATGGCCGAAAAAATTGCCAACATTCCTATGGGCCCGTAGTCGTCGGGCCCCAGGATGTTGGCAAGATAAATTCCGAAAAAGAGATTCAGTAGCTGGCAAACGGCATTGCTCATGCCTCCCCAAAGGAATCCTTTGGCGGTGGCATTCTTCAGGTTACCGTCCTCTTTTCGCATCAAAAAGTGCTATTTTATTTCACTTCGCTGCCGGGCTTCGCCTCGGGCGAAACTGTAAGCAACGACAATTTTCCTTCGTTGTCCTCGGCGCTGAGAATCATTCCCTCGCTGACAATGCCGCGGATGGTGCGGGGCGCAAGGTTGGCTACGAAGCACACCTGCTTGCCCACAAGTTCCTCGGGGTTAAAGTGTGCGGCGATTCCCGACACAATTGTGCGTCCCTCGAGTCCGTCGTCAATCTTGAACTGCAACAGCTTGCTTGCCTTGGGCACTTTTGCACACTCGAGCACTGTACCCACGCGAATGTCGAGCTTCGTAAAGTCGTCGAACTCCACATTTGCACGTATGGGGTTAGCCTTGTAGTTTGCAGCCTTGTTCTCTGCCTTTATTCTTTCGAGACGGTCGAGCTGCGCCTGGATAGTCTCGTCCTCTATCTTTTCGAAGAGCAGGCCCACTTCGCCAAGCTCGTGGCCCTCGGCCATCAGTGTCAGGCTGCCAAGGCTGCTCCACTCGAATGTCTCCATTGCCAACATTCCGCGCAGTTTCTTGCTGCTGAAGGGCAAGAAGGGCTCGAACGCGATTGCGAGGTTGGCAACCAGCTGAAGAGAAATGTTCAGGATGGTAGCCACGCGCGAAAGATCGCTCTTTGCAAGCTTCCAGGGCTCGGTCTCGGCAAGGTAACGGTTACCGATGCGTGCGAGGTTCATTGCCTCTTTCTGTGCCTCGCGGAACTTGAACTGGTCGAGCAGTTTCTCAACCTCGCTCTTAACGTTTACAAACTCGTCGATGATGCCTTTGTCGTACTCTGTAAGCTCGCCGCAAGCGGGTACCTTTCCGTCGAAATATTTCTTTGTGAGCACAAGTGCGCGGTTCACGAAGTTACCGTAAACAGCCACAAGCTCGTTGTTGTTGCGTGCCTGGAAGTCCTTCCATGTAAAGTTGTTGTCCTTTGTCTCGGGGGCGTTTGCTGTAAGCACGTAGCGCAGCACATCCTGCTTGCCGGGGAAGTCCACAAGATACTCATTGAGCCATACTGCCCAGTTGCGCGAGGTTGAGATTTTGTCGTCCTCGAGGTTGAGGAATTCGTTGCTGGGTACATTTTCGGGCAGAATATAGTCGCCGTGAGCCTTCAGCATCGAGGGGAATACTATGCAGTGGAACACAATATTGTCCTTTCCGATAAAGTGGAGCAGGCGTGTATCCTCGTCCTTCCACCATGTTTCCCATGTGTCGGGCAACAGCTCTTTGGTGTTGCTGATGTAGCCGATGGGTGCGTCGAACCACACGTAGAGCACTTTACCCTCGGCACCCTCCACGGGTACGGGAATTCCCCAGTTGAGGTCGCGGGTAACGGCGCGGGGCTTCAGGCCTGTGTCGAGCCAGCTTTTGCACTGTCCGTATACGTTGCTGCGCCACTCCTTGTGGTCGTTCAGAATCCACTGCTCCAGCCACTGCTGATAGTCGTTCAGAGGCAGGTACCAGTGTGTGGTCTTGCGCTTCACGAGGGGGTTGCCGCTGTCGGCATTGTAGGGGTTTATAAGCTCGTCGGGCGAGAGTGTCGCACCGCACTTTTCACACTGGTCGCCGTAAGCGTCGGCTGCGTGGCAGCGGGGGCACTCGCCCTTGATGTTACGGTCGGTGAGGAACTGCTGCTCGCCTTCGTCGTAGTACTGCTCGCTCTCGAGCTCCACGAATTTGCCCTCGTCGTACAGCTTCTTGAAAAAGTCCGAGGCAACCTCGCGGTGGGTAGCCGATGTTGTGCGTGAGTATACGTCGAACGAGATTCCGAATCCCTCGAACGACTCTTTGATGATATTATGATAGCGGTCGACAACATCCTGGGGTGTGCAGCCCTCTTTCTTTGCGCGGATGGTCACGGGTACTCCATGCTCGTCCGAGCCACCGATGAAGAGTACATCCTCGCCTTTGAGACGAAGGTAGCGTACGTAGATGTCGGCAGGAACGTAAACACCTGCAAGGTGTCCTATGTGTACAGGGCCGTTGGCGTAGGGCAGGGCCGATGTTACCAGCGTTCTTTTGAATTTCTTTTCCATAATGGTACTATATTTTGTCTGTTTATTCTTTGCGCTTTTTGTGCATTGTAATTACTATCTTGCAAAGATAGTGATTTTATTTTAAAATATTGACGATTGGGCCCCGATTATGATGTTTCGTGCAGAGCAAATTGTTGTATTATAGCCGAAAATAGTTTACTTTTGCATCGAAAGGGGGCGGTCGTCACCGAAACAACTAATAAAAAACTCCTAAAAATGCAGAAAAACACAACCTCGTCGGCCACTTTTGCCGACACGAAACCCCACTATGAACTTCTCGACGGGCTACGCGGCGTTGCGGCGCTGCTTGTGGTCTTTTATCACATTTTCGAGGGCTTTTCCTTTGCCGAGCTTACAAACGCTGCCGGCGACGGGGTAATTTCCACACTGAATCACGGCCACATTGCCGTCGACTTTTTCTTTATGCTCTCGGGCTTTGTCATCAGTTACGCCTACGACGACCGTTGGGGCAAAATGAGCATCGGCGACTTTTTCAAGCGTCGCCTCGTGCGTCTGCATCCGATGGTGGTGATGGGCGCTCTTGTGGGTGTCGCCACCTTTGTCGCGGCCGGTTGCCGTCAGTGGGACGGCACTGTTACCCCCGTCTATTATGTGCTTATGGCTCTTGTGCTTACAATGTTCATGGTGCCGGCGCTTCCGGGCCTTCCCTACGAGGTTCGCGGCAACGGAGAGATGTTCCCTCTCAACGGCCCTGCGTGGTCGCTGTTTTTCGAGTATGTGGGTAATATTCTCTATGCACTTTTCATTCGTCGACTCTCTACAAAAGCTCTCGCGATTCTCGCTGCGGCGCTTGGCGTTGCCCACGCCTTTTTCTTTGTGGGCGATGTTTCGGGCTATGGTTGCGTGGGTGTCGGTTGGACAATCGACAGTGTGAATTTCTTCGGCGGCCTTGTGCGCATGCTCTTCCCCTTCACGGTGGGAATGTTGCTTGCTCGCACCTTTGTTCCCCGCAAGGTTAATGGCGCTTTTTGGGTGTGCACCATACTGCTGGTGGCAATATTTTCGGTGCCTTACATTGCCTCTGCCGGCAGTGTCAGCCTCAACAGCCTCTACGAGGTTATCTGCATTGCGCTGCTCTTCCCGCTGATAGTGTGGATGGGTGCTTGCGGCACCTGCGGCGGCAGTTTTACGGGACGTGTGAGCAAACTGCTCGGCGACCTCTCCTATCCGCTATACATTGTTCACTACCCGATAATGTATCTTTTCTATGCGTGGCTCATCGAGGAAAAGCACTATACGCTGGGCGAGACGTGGGCGGTGTCGGCGATGGTTGTTGCCGCAAGCATACTCCTCGCGTTTCTGCTGCTGAAACTCTACGACGAGCCTGTGCGACGCTATCTTGCGGGCAAATTTCTCAAAAGATAGCCGTCCACTGTCAACAACGGCGGCGCAAAGCAGTGCAACATAAAGGAATTTTCACTATCTTCGCGCCATAGAATAATAAAGAAAAATAAAATAGTATGAAAATAGCACTTATAGGTTACGGCAAGATGGGCAAAGAGATTGAGCGCATCGCCATTGAAAGAGGACACGAAATTGTATCGAAAATAGATATCGACAACAGCGCCGACATCGAGAGCGAGGCTTTTGCATCGGCCGACGTTGCCATTGAGTTTACCGCCCCCTCGGTAGCATACGACAACTGCAAACGCGCGATGGCTGCGGGTGTAAAGGTTGTCAGCGGAAGCACCGGATGGATGCAGCAGCATGGCGAGGAGATGAAGTCTCTGTGCGAGAATGAGGGAAAGACACTCTTCTGGTCGAGCAACTTCAGCCTGGGCGTTGCAATCTTCTCGGCGGTGAATCGCTATCTTGCAAAGATAATGAACAACTATTCAGGTTACTCGGTTGAAATGACAGAGACCCACCACATTCACAAGCTCGACGCTCCCAGCGGCACAGCAATCACTCTTGCCGAGGGCATTCTCGCCGAGCTTGACAGAAAATCGGCGTGGGCGATGGGCGACCTCACCAATCCCGACGGCAGCGTCACCGAGGCTGCTCCGGTGCAGGAGAGCGAGCTTAAAATCAATGCCATCCGTCGCGACGAGGTCCCCGGAATCCACACAGTGCGCTACGACTCTGTTGCCGACTCCATCACCATCACTCACGATGCAAAGAACCGCAGCGGCTTTGCGCTTGGTGCAGTCCTCGCAGCCGAATTTGTAAAAGACAACAGCGGCTTCCTGGGCATGAAAGACCTCTTCAACTTCTAAACGGTCGCTCACTTTTTTAACGGAAAATAATTTGCAAAAATGAGAAAGCCTGCAAAAAATGATTGGATAAAGCTCGCGGTGGCACTCTCCCTTTACCTGCTCTTCCTCGTGTGGGTGAAAAGCTGGTGGGGGCTGTTGGTTGTCCCCGTCATTTTCGACAACTATATTACAAAATTCATCCCGTGGGGCTGGTGGAAAAAGTCCGAGAATGCCCTTCTGCGTCAGGTGATGAGCTGGGTGGACGCCATTGTCTTTGCATTGGTGGCAGTATATTTTGTCAATCTCTATTTCTTTCAGAACTATGTGATTCCCATCTCTTCACTCGAAAAATCGCTGCTTGTGGGCGACTATCTTTTTGTGAGCAAAATGAGCTACGGCCCCCGCAAGCCCCAGACTCCTCTGAGCATGCCTCTCACGCAGCACACAATGCCTGTGACGGGCACAAAAAGCTATCTTGACTGCATTCAGTGGCCCTATGAGCGTGTGGCAGGTCTGGGCGAAATTGAGCTTGGCGACATTGTAGTCTTCAACTATCCTGCGGGCGACACGGTTGTCAGCAACCCCGACGTCATCGACTACTACGCCGAGTGCTACCTTATAGGCGAGAGCCGCTACCCCAACAAGCCCCAGATGGACAGCCTCGACGCCGAGCGTCAGCGTGCCGTCTACGACCTCTACTACTCGGCCGGAGAAGAGTATATAGAGAAACACCCCGAGCAGTTTGGCGAAATTATGTGGCGCCCCGTCGACCGTCGCGAGAACTATGTGAAGCGATGCGTGGGAATGCCCGGCGACCTGCTCGAGATTAAAGACAAGCAGATTTTCCTCAACGGAAAACCAAGCGCGCAGCCACAGAATGTGCAGTTCAACTATTGGGTGAAGTTCAAGAAACAGCTGCCCGAACGTCTGCGCCGCGAGCTCGAAATAAGCAAAGAAGACCTTATGCGCCGCTACTCCGACGGCACTGTGCTGCTGCCTCTCACGGCGAAAAGCCTCGAGCAGCTGAAAAAATACACAGACATTGTCGAGGCTATCGAGCCCATGAACAACGACCTCACACAGGGCATCTACCCGTTGAACGGACACACAGGGTGGACAGGCGACAACTACGGCCCCGTGTGGATACCCAAGAAGGGCGAGAGCGTGACACTCACTCTCGAGAATCTTCCCATCTACGAGCGTCCCATCGCTGTCTACGAGGGCAACAAGCTCGAGGTTAAGGACGGAAAAATCTTCATCAACGGCAAAGAGAGCAACAGCTACACATTCAATATGGACTATTATTGGATGATGGGCGACAACCGCCACAACAGCGCCGACTCGCGCTACTGGGGTTTCGTACCCGAGGATCACATTGTCGGAAAGCCCATACTCATATGGCTGTCGCTCGACAAAGATCGCGGTTGGTTCGACGGAAAAATACGCTGGAACCGTCTCTTCCGCTGGGTGGACAACTATAAATAGTGGGCCGATGGATATTATCAGTCACCCCATGTATCTTGCTCCGGTAGGGCTGTACGTGCGTCTCTACGCAGCCAAAAGGATGCTCGTCGACCTTGACTCCTCATTCGTCAAGCAGACGTACCGCAACCGCGCGCTCATAGCCGCCGAGAATGGAGCATTGCCGCTGACAATCCCCGTTGTCCACAATGGGGGCGCCAAGCAACCGATGCGCGACGTCAGAATCAGCGAACATGGAAATTGGCGACGCATGCATTGGAACGCCATTGTCAGCGCCTATAAAAAGAGCCCCTTCTTCGACTACTACGCTGACGATTTTCGTCCCTTCTACGAGAAACGCTACGAATTTCTCGCCGACTTTAATATGCAGCTGCACCACACTGTGTGCAGCCTTCTCGGGCTCGACCGCGAGGTTGCCACTCTCGGCAGTGTCGAGAATCAGCAACCGCTCGACTGCCGTCCGCTGGCCGAGCCTTCGACGGCTGCGGGCACCCTGCAACGCTACTATCAGGTCTTTGAGCAACGCAACGGCTTTCTTCCCCACCTGAGCATTGCCGACCTTCTGTTCAATATGGGCCCCGAGGGGCTGATTACTCTGCGCGATTCGGCAGAATGCCTGGATGGCGCTAATATCGACGACTATGAATCTTAAAGAGAAATATATTCCCGACGGCACGCGATACGACAATGGCGAGAAAATGTACGCCCGTTGCGGTCGCAGCGGCATTCTTTTGCCGCGCGTGAGCCTCGGCTTCTGGCAGAATTTCGGCGAGAATGCCCCCTACGAGCGCAGCCGCGCTATCACCCGTTGCGCCTTCGACAACGGAATCACACACTTCGACCTTGCGAACAACTACGGCCCTCCCTACGGCACCGCCGAAGAGACAATGGGCAAGCTGATGCTCGACGACTTCGGCCCTTACCGCGACGAGCTTTTCATAAGCACAAAGGCCGGCTACGACATGTGGCCGGGGCCCTATGGCAACTGGGGTTCGCGCAAATACCTCTTCGCCAGCCTCGACCAGAGCCTCAGAAGAATGAATCTCGACTACGTCGACCTCTTCTACATTCACCGCTACGACCCCCACACTCCGCTCGAAGAGACACTGCAGGCGCTTGTGGATATTGTTCGCAGCGGCAAGGCTCTCTACGTGGGAATCTCACGCTGGCCGTTAGAGGCGCTGAAATTTGCCTACGACTATCTTAAAGAGCGCGACGTTCCGCCGCTCATCTATCAGGGCCGCCTGAATCTCCTCGACCGCGAGCCGCAGGCCGAGGGAATCCTCGATTTTTGCGAGGAGAAGGGAATAGGCTTCATCTCCTTTTCGCCGTTGGCCCAGGGAGTGCTCACCGACCGCTACCTTGCGGGAATCCCCGAGGGCTCGCGAATGTCGCGCGGCGGCACACTCACCGGCGACCGCCTGACACCTCAGGTGACAGACTATCTTGCACGCCTGCACGAGGCTGCGACGCGTCGCGGCGAGACAATGGCAGGCACTGCGCTTGCGTGGGTGCTCTCGCAGCGCGGAGTAACATCGGTGCTTGTGGGCGCAAGCAGCGTAGAACAACTGAAAGAAAATATAAAATGTATAAACTCGCCCCTCATGAGCGATGGGGAAGCAGAGTACTACAGACTATGAAAAACAGAATACTGATTATTCTTGCCTCGTTGCTTGTGGCAGTAAACGTATGCGCCGACAACGACCGCCGCTACATTGACGAGGTTGTTGTCACGGGCAGCAACAATGCAGTGGGGCGCGACCTTCTTCCCTACACGGTGACAACCGTCCCCGCCTCGCAGATAGAGGCCACAGGCAAGGGCCAGCTGCTCTCGGCCCTCTCGGGAATGGTCCCCGGGCTCTTCGTCACCGAGCGCAACATCTTCGGCTTCGGAGTGAGCAACGGCGGCGCAGGCGCAATCAAGATACGCGGCGTCGGCGGCAGTCCCACGAATGCAGTGCTCATGATGGTCGACGGACAGCCGCAATTTGCAGGCATCTACTCCCACCATGTGGCCGATATTTACGAAACAGAATACGTCGACAGGGTAGAGGTACTCCGCGGCCCCGGCTCGGTGCTCTACGGCTCCAATGCCATGGGCGGGGTGGTGAATGTAATTACAAAAAACAGCGACACCCCTGGCTACCACACTACTCTGCGCACAGGCTACGGCTCGTACAATACGTGGCGCTCGTCGGTTACCAATATGGCCCGCAGCGGAAAATTCTCGTCGCTCGTCTCTCTTGCCTACGACCGCACCGACGGCACCGAGCGCAATTTCGACTTCGACCAGAAGAGCCTCTATGCAAAGGTGGGCTACGACTTCAGCAAATATTGGCAGATGCGCGCCGACTATTCGCTCGTGAACAGCATCGGCAACGACCCCGTCTACCCGCGTCTCTCGGCTCCCGAATCGACAGACATCTATCATCAGAATCTTATTCGTGGCGAGGCCTCTGTGTCGCTCGGCAACAGTTACGCACGCACCAATGGAAACGTGCGTCTCTACTACAGCTACGGCAACCACTATATTGACGATCCTCGTCACTTCCACAGCCTCGACGACCGCTTCGGCCTTCTCGCCTATCAGAATTTCTCATTGTGGAAGGGTGCCGACGCCACCGCAGGTTTCGACTTCGACACATACACGGGCAGCATTCCCGTCTCGGGCGGCAACCAGCATACAGAGGGCTCGCTCTCGACCATCGGCCACAAGAGCATCACCGAATACTCGCCCTACGTCACATTGTCGCAGAATCTCTTCCGAGGCAGCCTCACCCTCAACGGCGGCCTCCGCATGGCCAACAGCGACAAGTTCGGCACGCAGTGGATTCCCCAATGCGGCTTTTCGTTGCACTCGGCAGGCGTGTGGGCCTTCAAGGCCTCGGTGGCAAAAGGCTACCGCAACCCCTCGTTCCGCGAGCTCTACCTCTACCGCACGGCCAACCCCGACCTTGCTCCCGAGCAGATGACAAACTGCGAAGCAACGCTCAGCGTCAACCTCTACAACAATCTTACGGCTGCCCTCACAGCCTACTACAGCGAGGGCGACAACCTCATACAGATGGTGGCGATGAAAAATGTGAACACCGGCAGCTTCAGAAACAAAGGAGTAGAGGCGTCGGCCACCATGCAGCTGATGCGCTCTCTGGCAGTGAGAGCATCCTACAGCTATATGCACACGTCGCTCGACAATCTTGTGGCGGCTCCCGCCAACCAATTCTTTGCCTCGGTAGCGTGGCAGCCAACGTCGCGCCTGAGCATCGACGCCACCTTCAAGAGCATTGGCGGCCTCTATGTGTCGCCCACGGCAACCGACGAAAGTTACACGCTTCTCGGAGCGAAAGTATCCTACACGCTCCTCGAAAAAATGAAAGGCATCGACTCGCTGCAGCTCTTCGCCACCCTCGACAATATCACCGACTGCGACTACACGATAAACGAGGGCTACAAGATGCCCGGCTTCAACGCATTCGGCGGAGTGAAACTGCAATTCTAAACTTTTCGCCACTTTATTGCCTAAATTAATTTGATATTGCAATTTAATCTGTAACTTTGGCGCAGTTAAAGAATTTTGTCAAAAAAACAATAATATTAATAAAATTAAAGAGTATGAGAAAAAGTATTTGGGTGCACCTTTTGTCACTCGTTATTTGTTTGTCTCTCTCGGTAGAGGCAGGTGCTCAGAAGCACGAGTTTGCAAACTACAAACGCTATGCAAAGGCCAATTCGGAATTGCCTAAAGTAACAAAGAAAGACAAGCGCGTAGTCTTCATGGGTAACTCTATCACCGAGGGCTGGCCCATGCACCGTGCAGAGTTCTTCAAAGAGAACCCCAACTATGTAGGTCGCGGCATCGGCGGTCAGACATCTTACCAGTTCCTTCTCCGTTTCCGCGAGGACGTTATCAAGCTCAACCCCAAGGTGGTTATCATCAATGCAGGTACAAACGACGTTGCCGAGAATACAGGCCCCTACAACGAGGAGTTCACATTCAACAACATCGTTTCTATGGTAGATATTGCCAAGGCTAACAAAATCAAGGTTATCCTTACATCTGTTCTTCCCGCTGCACGTTTCGGCTGGCATCCTCACGTAACAGATGCTCCCGACAAGATTATCTCTCTCAACAAACGTATCGAGGCTTATGCTAAGGCCAACAAGATTCCTTACGTAGACTACTACAAGGCTCTCGTTGATGCTGACGGCCGCACATTGCCCAAGAAATATTCTAACGACGGCGTTCACCCCCTCCCCGATGGCTATAAGGTGATGGAGAACCTCATTCAGCCTGTAATCAAGAAACTTCTCTAATTGACAGACTAACATAATAAAAAGAGTCTCGGATGCGTGCATCCGAGACTCTTTTTTATCTATCTTTTAATCTCTTCGGGGAACTTCAGCGTGAATCGGTGCATGCCCTCCTCGAAGCTGTAGCCGACCTCTATATTATAGTAGCGGCAGATGGAACTTACAAGCGCAAGGCCCAGCCCTGTACTCTCGGGGTTGCCCTCGTGGTAGAATCGCTCGAATATCTGCGAGGCGTCGAGTGCCCGCTCTCCGCTGTTGGCTATCGTAAGCTCTCTTCCGTCGGCAGTCACCCTCACCTTTCCATCCTGAATATTGTGCAGGAAGCTGTTCTTCAGCAGATTATTTGTGAGTGTCGTTGCCAGCGACTCGTTCATGTGCACCGTGAAACTTTCGGGCAACTGCGTGTCGCACAAAATGTTACGCTCCTCGTAAATGTCGCCGTAGGTCTCGGCATTCTCGCGTATGATGGCCGCAAGGTCGGTCTCTGACGCTTCGGGGAACTGCCCATTCTCAATCTTCGACAACAGCAGCAGTGTCCTGTTCAGGCGCACGAGACGCGAGAGCGAGCGCTGTATCTTCAAAAGCTCCTCAAGCTGCTGCTCGTCGAGCGGGGTATTGTTCACGAGCCACTCTATGCGTGTGCCTATGATGGCGAGCGGTGTCTGCAGTTCGTGCGAGGCGTTGCCTATAAACTGCTTCTGCTGCTCAAAGTAGTACTCGGCGCGCTCCACAGCCTGCTGCGCAGCCATGTTCAGCTTGCGGAACTCCACCACCGACGAAGAGTCGGGGACAGGCTCGCTGTTTGCTCCCGGGCGATATTTGTCGAACCACTCGAGCAGCCTGTACAGCGGACGCATATTATAGTAGTAGACTAACGACACAACTGCAAAGATTGTGAGCATAAGCACAATGTATAGTCCTATAATGTAGTAGGCGATAGTCTCCAAAAGGTCGGTGCGTTCGAATGTGGGCGTCGCCACCTTAATCTCGTAATACTGTCCCTCGGCGTCGCAAAATACAGTCTTCAGCACTCGCGCGGGCTCAGTCTCCTCTTTCTCGGGAATGTAGACTGTCTCGTCGTAGAATGTTATTGCGGGGTTTTCGGCAAGATATTTCTCGTCGACGGGAGTCACCGAATAGCTGTTGTTCGAGCCGTTGTTGGGGGCGGGCAGCGGCTTTCCGGCAAGCGCACGGCGCATCACAAGCTCGGCGTAGTCGCCAAGAACGTCGTCCGTCTCGTCGTTAATCTCATTGACCATGGCAAAGTAGAAGAGCGCGGCCCACAGTGCCATCACCGGCAAAAGTCCCAGCGACAGTGTAAGTATTACTCGATGGAAAAGTTTCATTGTCTTTCTATTGTGCAGCTTCTGTCAGTTTGTATCCGAATCCGTAGACGGCCTTTATCGTCAGCGATGCTCCCGACGCGTCGAGGCGTTTGCGCAGGTTCTTCACCTGTGCATAGACAAAGTCGAAATTGTCGGCAGCGTCAATGTGGTCGCCCCACACTGCCTCGGCGAGCATGGCCTTGTCTACAATGTGGTTGGGGCGCTGCATAAAGTAGAGCAGAATGTCAAACTCCTTTTTCAGCAGCGTAAGCTCCTTTCCGTCCACCTCCACGCGGCGGCTGTGCAGGTCCAGAGTAATGTTTCCCGCCGTCAGCTTGTTGCCGTTGCTGTTGGCGCTGCGGCGCAGCACACTCTTTATGCGCGCCGAGAGCTCGGCCATGTAAAATGGCTTCGCAAGATAGTCGTCGGCGCCCAGGTCGAGCCCCGTCACCTTGTCGTCGAGCGAGTCGCGTGCCGAGATTATAATCACATGGTCGCTCTTCTTTAGCGACTTTATATGCTCCAGCAGACGCAGTCCGTTGCCGTCGGGCAGCATGATGTCCAGCAGTATGCAGTCGTAGCTGTAGCCGGCAATCTTCTCGTCGGCCTCGCTGTAGTTGCTCGCGCTCTCCACCACGTAGCCCTCGCTGTGCAGTCCTCGGCTGATAATCTCGCGCAGAGAGCTGTCGTCCTCTATAATCAGTATCTTCATAGTCTTAATAGTTTTTACAAATGTGCACTCCGATTCTGAAAAGAAATTGAAACGTCGCGGGAGCACTCAACCTCATTTGTAAAGATAGAATATTCTTTCCATCATGCGCCACTTTTCGTCGGCCGAAGCGCCCTGCTCGGCCACCTGAAATTCTGCCATATAGTCCTCCCACTCCTGCTGTCCGGGCAAGGTCGCCAGACGCGCCATGGCGCTGTCCCAATCGAAATCGACAGGCGTCTCCACAATCATAAACAGGTGAGTACCCACAAGGTAAATTTCCATTTCGAGGATGCCTACCTCGCGTATGCCCTCGATGACCTGCCTGCGAATACCATCCTCGCTGTGGCGGCGGCGATACTCGGCAATAAGTTCGGGGTTGTCCCTTAGCTCCAGTGTGCGGCAGTAGCGTTTCACCGGGCCGTCGTACTGACGCACCCTGTAACCGCTTATTAAATTATCTTCGTGCATGATGTTACGTTTTTATATGGTTACTCTACTATCTCAAAATCAAGCTGCTTGCGCTCGAGGTTGGCGCGCACGATGCGTATGCGCAGCGGGTCGCCGATAGTGTATTTCTTGTGGTGGCGGCGTCCCACGAGGCAGTAGTTTGCATCGTCGTACTCATAATAGTCATCCTGCAAAGTGCGCAAAGGAATCATTCCCTCGCATTTGTTCTCTACAATTTCGGCGTATATTCCCCACTCGGTAACGCCGCTGATTACTGCGTCGAACTCTTCGTCAATGTGCTCGGTCATGAACTCCACCTGCTTGTATTTTATGCTGGCGCGCTCGGCGTTTGCTGCCACCTGCTCCTGTGCCGAACAGTGCTCGCACAGACTCTCATATTTTCCTGCGTTTGCCGAGCGTCCACCCTGGTTCAGGTAGCGGTCGAGCAGACGATGGGCCATAAGGTCGGGGTAGCGGCGTATGGGCGACGTAAAGTGCGAGTAGTAGCGGAAGGCGAGGCCAAAGTGGCCAATATTCTGTGTAGAGTATCTTGCCTTTTGCATTGTGCGCAGCGAGATTGTCTCAATAACATTCTGCTCCTTCTGTCCCTTAATCTCCTTGAGCAGGGTGTTGAGCGACGATGCGGTGTTTCCGCGTCCCGCACCCTTCATCTTGTAGCCCAGCTTCGAGACGAAGCGCGACAGTGTCTCAAGCTTTTCAAGGTCGGGCTGGTCGTGTATACGGTAGACGAATGTCTTCGGGGTATTTTGTGCGGTCTTCTTTCCGATAGTCTCGGCAACGGTGCGGTTGGCGAGCAGCATGAACTCCTCGATAAGCTGGTGCGACTCGTTGCTCTCGGTGAAATATACTGACAGGGGCTTGCCCTTCTCGTCGAGACGGAAACGCACCTCGGCCTGCTGGAAGTCTATGGCTCCCGACGCGAAACGCTGCTCGCGCATCGTCTGTGCAAGGCTGTTGAGCACCGTAATCTCCTCGAAATACTCGCCCTTGCCCGCGGTCAGAATCTCCTGCACCTCGTCGTATGTGAAGCGGCGTTTGCTGCGTATGATGGTGCGCACGATGCGCGACTTTTTCACTTCGGCCTTGTCGTTGATGGTGAAAATCACCGAATAGGCGAGCTTCTCTTCGTCGGGGCGCAGCGAGCACAGGAAGTTACACAATCTCTCGGGGAGCATGGGAATCGTGCGGTCGACAAGATAGATTGACGTTGCGCGCTTGAAGGCCTCTTTGTCGATGACGCTGCCCTCGGTAACGTAGTGCGAGACGTCGGCAATGTGCACGCCTACCTCCCACAGCCCCTCGCCCAGCGGACGCAGCGACAGTGCATCGTCGAAGTCCTTTGCATCGTCGGGGTCGATGGTGAATGTAGTAACGTCGCGGAAGTCCTCGCGTCGCGCAATCTCCTCTTTTGTGATTCCCGTGGGCAGCTTGTTTGCAGCCGCCTCCACAATCTTCGGGTAGATGTAGGGAAGGTCATACTCGGCAAGAATGGCGTTCATCTCTGCGTCGTTGTCTCCCGCAGGGCCAAGCACGTCAATCACGCGTCCAATGGGGTTGCGGCTCTCGGCCGGCCACTCTATGAGCTTCACCACAGCCTTGTCGCCCGACTTTCCGCCCTTCAGCTGGTCGCGCGGAATGAAAATGTCGGCGGGCATTGCGCGGTTCTCCGTCACGAGAAAAGCATAATGTTTCTGCACGCGCAGAATACCCACGAAGGTGTCGTGTGCGCGTTTGATAATTTCGATAATCTCGCCCTCGCGACCGCGTCCGCGGCGGTGGGCATATAGTGTCACGCGCACATAGTCGTCGCTCAGTGCGTGTGCCGACTTTCTCTCGGGAATAACAATGGGCTCGCCGTCGTCGTCGGGGTAGACGAGATTATAGCCGTCGTTGCTGCGCTTGAATGTTCCGCACACAATCGAACTTTTGTTTGCGAGGCGATACCTGTGCAGCGAGGGCTCGGCCAGATAACCGTCGAACACAAGGTCGTCGAGCAGATGTATGCACATTCCCTTCAGGGAGGTTGATTTTACCCCCAATTCATCGAATATTTTTCGTGCATCGTATTGCTCGTCCGGGTGACGGTTGAAAAAATCTATCAAAAGCTCCAGAAGCTGCTTTTTTGTAATGCGGTTGCTTACCTTTCCTCCCTTTTTTGCCATAGTGGTACAATTTTATTTTGCCTGAATAGTGTGCCGCGCGAGCCATTTTTTAAAATTCCCGACGGGCACAGCCTATGCTTGCAACATTTATATTGCAAAGAAAATAAGTTTTTCGGATTTTCGGCAGAATATTTGTTTAAAATAACAAAATGGCCTCTATTTTGCCCACATTTCCGGAAAAAAGGGAAACTGCTGCGTCGTGCGCTATTCTATCATTTTTAACAGCCTTTCGAGTGCTTCGAGGTCGCGAGGGTCGGCATTAACATCAAGAATATTACCGCCGCGGTCGATGAGCTTGTAGGTGGGGAAACTGCTCACGCCCAGAAAGCGCTCGATAGCATCCTGCTGCTTGTCGGGCAGGTTGTAGTGCACCACATTCTCGCCTGTAACATTGTACTCTTTAATTACACTCTTCCACGACTCTTCGTCCGAGCGGTTGGCAAGATACAGATAGACAATATCGTACTCTTTCAGATGCTCATACTCTTCTTGGCTCTTCTCCAATGCTCTTTTGCACGGGCCGCACCATGTGCCCCAAATGTCGAGCAGGATAATCTTGCCTTTATAGGGCTCGATGAGTGTGCGCAGAATCTTCTCGCCGTCGGTCATTTCCTTTATGTCCGATGACTTTATGCTGCCATCTTCGAGCTTTTTGCGTTGCAGAGCAAGGTATTTCTCGTTGAGCTCCATTACAAAATCCTTCGCAGCCTCCATCTTTACGTTATTATCGAGCCACTCTTGCATGTAGGGCGACAGCGGCAGACGGATATTGTCGATAAAATCGTAAAGCTCTTTGGCAAGGTAAATGTCGCGCATCGCCTCTGTGTGCTTCACACTGTCGAGAATGTTCAGTGCAACGTCGCAGGTGATTTTGGCGTGTACGTCATTATGCGCGCGGTTGAGCAGGGTGGAGATGGTTGCCACAATCTCGCTGCTGTTGAAAGCTTTTGCCACCGCCTGCATCTCTTCGCTCGACTCGATGCTCTTGAGCAGCGCCGTCACAGAATCGCTCATTGCAGGGTATCTTTCTACCGCCTCAATCTCTTTATCTGTCAAGATGATGGCACCCTCGTCGGCCAATCTTTTTATCATTGGCAGCGCATCGGTTTTTGTATTAACATGTGTATTTTCCGCTTGGATGGTAAAATAGTATATTACCCTCTCTGTCTCGCTGCAAAGAGTGTAGGGGTGTCTGTGCGCTCTCTCCCAAATATTTTCGGTAACGTACTCTAGAAACTCCTTCGGCAGACGAAACTCGGGCAGGTTAAACTGCGCCATCAACAGATTACGTCCCTGACTCATCCTATTAGAGTGATTGACATATTCAATGTAGCGCTGCGACAAACGAGGATGCTCCTTAATGCGTTTATGTAGCTCCTGTTCGCATGTGCGATACTCTTCGTCGGACTCTTTAAGGAACTGCATCATCTGCTCTTCGGTGGCACTGCGCATACGCATCTGTTTGCTTACCATACTATATGGATAGGTCGCCAATTCATTCTGCAAGCGCACATCCTCGCCCATGAACAGTTTCTGTCCGGTGGTAAAGTCGTGAAGATAAAAATATCTCTCGCCCGGCTCCAGCACAGTCTCGGTGTTGCCCACGTAGGCCTGCGTGGCGTTCAACAGCGGCAGTGTAATAGAGAAACGTCCGAGTGAGTCCAGACGGGGAAAGTGTGGAATATATTCTTCGGTGAAAATATCCTCGAAGCCTACGTAGAAATTATTCTTTATATTTTTGCGCTCGTCCGGCGAAAGACCTTTCAGCCAGCCGACAATCGTCACGCTGTCGCCCATGCGGTAGCCATTGTCCTTGAATTCTTTGCGGTTGTCGCGCGTGGGGTAGTCGGGTAGCGTGGCGCCGGTGATAGGCTCGCACACTGTTCCCAACGACCAGCCGATGGCTATGCGTCGTTTGCCCTCTTTCGTGGGCTTCACCTTTATATTGATTGTGCTTGTGCCGTTGCTTGCTATCAGTTTATATTTGTCGCCCTGTATGTCGGTCGATACAATCTCCCACCATTGGCTGTCGTAAATTACGTGCCCCTCGGTGAAGCCTATGAGCCAGTCGCCGCTCTTTACATTGCGCCAATAGGTGTTTGTAAGGCTTTGTGTTTCTTGTGCTTCGTTGCCTGCGCACGCTGCCAGCAGCGTCGCCACGATGATTGTGAATAGTAGTTTGGATATTTTCATATAGGCAGTAGTTCTTATAATCTTTAGACGCAAACTTTTTTAAAAAGTTACAGTCATCGGGTATTTTTTTGTAACAAATTAACGGAAAAATTCACTTCTTGCCAAAAGAAAGCTCTAGAATGTGGTTTTTAGAGTTTGAATGTATGGGATTATACGGTGAAAAGGTATTTATTGAATTAGTAAACTTGTATTTTAGGCAGTCTTTACCCAGGGTAAGATTAGCCTTGCTAAAAAGTTTACTTTGTGTTTCGCTCGTTTATTCGTATCTTTATAGAAGATAATCAATTATTCTATATCTGATTGATACACAAATAGCGAATGCTATGGTAGAAAGTTGTTGGTAACGATTGGGCGACTTCATGACTGCGCCAATCTTCTGCATTATACTTTGTCAAACAACTCTAATGCAAAAGTAAGACAATTCATTTATAGAACAAAAAAATGTGAGTTGCTAAAAAAATCAACTCACATTTTTTTGTTCCATGAAAAACCATATAATTCATTTCCACCAGGGGTAAGCTCTAATATTTTACTATCACGTAATACTTCACTTGTTCTTTCAGAGAAATTTGACAGATTATCAAAGGAAATAAAAATCTGTTTACTTGCGAAACTATTGTATTGTAATATCAATTTTTCCAGCACATCAACTGCTATATTCTTAAATAATACAGTATCATGAATTAATGTTGGAAGACAAGTTAATGACAATACGGATAAATCGAACAAAATCAAATTTTTATAATTTGAACCTGTACCATTATCATCACTACAACTATATTTATAGCTTTTAGGACGCAATGTAATTAATGGAGATTTTACGGTTCCGTTAAACACATCATCGTTTCTTCTATTGATTTCGTTATTTAACAGTTGTTGTACTTCTGTTAATGAATCTTGCAAAATTTCTTCATATAATTTTGTGGCATTAGCTTTTTCTTCTTTATACTTATTCCGCAAGTTGTAAACATCTTTCCCCCTTATAAGGCTATTGATTTCATTTTGTAACTGAACGAATCTATTAAGGGATAATTTTTGAGGCTCTGTTGTTTTTATAACATCTTTAATCTTTTCCAGAAGTTCTTTTTCTACACTCTCAAGTTCCTGAACTTGTTTAATTCCTTTCTCTATTTCATCTTTAATTTCAGATGACAAGATTGTTGTTAATTGCTTATGGAAAGTATTAATTTTTTCAATCTCTCTTATATCAATATTCGGGAAAAATCTTAATATATTAGCCTTGTCAACATTGAATTCATCAACAATATTTGAAACATCCTTTTTTAACTTATTTAATCTAACGATTCGTCTAGATTTGGTTATTTGAATATTGTTCAATTGGCTTTTCAAGTCTGCAATAGCCTGTAATTGTTCTGATGTCAGATCAATCGTATTTGTTTCTAATTCTGACATCAAATTATCGCTTTGCGATTGAAGCTCAATCAATTTCCTATCCAATTGTTTTATTTCCGTTTTATTCTTTATGGGATCTATTATTTTGTATGATTGAGCTTTTTGAAATGCGGAAAATTTATTACTTGCTTCTTCCTTTATTTTAAATTGAGATGAACACTCCTCAAATTTATCGAAGGTCTTTAATAGATTCTGTACATCTTTAGACTGCTGAGTTCCTTTGTTAAACAAAGGTTCTGTTTCTTTCAGATTAGGCTTCCCGTATATTCGCATATACAATCCCACCAATTGCCTCCAAGATAAATCTTCAATATTTATATTATATGAATCTTTTAAAAACTCTTGGAATTCACCAGTGGTAATATCTTTCGTTATATTATACTCATTATCGCAGACATGTACAGTTGCAGCTTCCGCAGTATCTCTCTTAAAATAATATTTCTTAGAATTAAACGAAAAACAAAAACATATAGTGTGATTACCAACATGACTAATAATGTCAGTGGTAGTATTGTATGTATTACCCCCAAAAACAAAATCGATGACTAGCAAAAAAGAACTTTTTCCTATAGAGTTTGTGGCATTGTTATCACCAAGAATAACATTTAATCCTTCTTTAAATATGATTCTTTTTTGCTTGAATTTTTCGCAAACAATTTCAACTAACATCTTTCTATAAAGTTTGAATTGTTAAGTTCGACTAACCTTAATGCATATAAATATGTTAAAGCTTTAATATAATCATCATAGTCTAATTTTGATTTACTATGTAAAGATTTAACGCCTATTCCCATCATTGGGATATTATCCAAAACAATCATCATATCAAATAATATACTATTTCGGAATGAAGTGATTTTACTAGGAAAGTTTTTCATATGCATCACAATTTTGGACAAAAAAAGCAATTATAATTTGTGCAGAAGTGTTGTCGCAATGAATTTTTGAAATAAGCCAATTGCACAAATTGGAGAATATCTGATTCTCGTCAAGACCTTCAGTTTTACATACGTAATAAGCGTGTTTAATATTAGCTGCAATCAACTCTAATGATGATTTCTTATTTGAAAGTTCTTGAATCTCAAATTGTTCTTTGATAAATAAATAATAATCGACGACCTTACTTGAAATATCTCTACATAATAATGGATTTGAAATTTTTTCCGAAACACAAAGTGCATCATAACTTAAAGGTGAAATGTTTTCAAGGTCGCTTTGACTCAAATTACACAAATTAACAATAATATTAGCCAACTCGGACTCTATATTTTTCTCGGATAATTGCCGTTTCGTATCACTTTCTGATAGTAATTTTTTCTTGCACTCTAACATTTTTAGATACTCATTCTTCGTTTTATGAAAATCATATTCTGTGTGACATTTCGAACATAATGCTATCCAATTCTGTATATCTTCAGAGTTGCTACCTAATCGTTCAACACCCATCAATTCCTTTACTTCTTCTTTAGTAGGAGAATTGGGATAAATATGTGCAATCTCAAATTGCTTTTTCTTCTTAGCTTGTTTATTTATTAATGAGATTCCACATACTGGGCAAATAGAATCAACTTCTTCCAATAAAAGAAGTTCATCATATTTTGTTGGAGTTCTTCTATCCATGCAATATGTATCATCCATAAAGTCCATACACATAATAACAGAATACTATTTCAATCTAACTTGGAAATTTAGCTTGAATGACAATGTTCCATCTGCCTCTTTTACAATAGTAGCATACTCATGACGAGTTGTACTTGAACGCTCCAAATAGGCATTTGAGAATAAATAATCCTCAAATCGGTTGCGGTCATAGAAGTGGTAGCAAAGTATTTCACCGTCCTTTTTCACTACCAAGTAGCCACCATTGGCATCAAACTTGCCACTCCATGCAGTTGCCGGCATCATACCCAATGCTGCTGAAGTTAATAGATGTTTGATTTTGTAGGCATAGAACGGAGAAGCCTGCTCCACATCGTATTTCAAAGGATTGGTTTCTGTAATTTTTTCCGCCAATTCTTTCAATGTTGAAACACCGGTATTCAGCTGCTCCAACAATAAGTTTGCAATAATAGAAGGCAAATCGCCATCAAGCATAACAAGGTTGTTTCGGAATGTGGAATTATCCACTTTGTCGAAAACCAATGATGCACCTTTCTTCTTTATGGCATTCACTCTTTCAATAACCTTATTGCGTTTGGGATTGATGGAATTAATTGCTGTTATTTCATCATCAGACAAATCAACTCCGGTTACCTTAAAGTTAAAATTGGTGGCTTTACTAGCATTCAATAGTGTCGAATCACCTCCTAATTGAGACTTAATGCTGAATCCCATTTCCGAGTTGATTTTTGTTCTGCGGTCATGCAATATGATGCGAATATCCGTCTTGTCAGAAGATTTTGCTTTCAATGAATGGCAATATATACTGTTCATGAACACTTCTATCTGAGGGACTCCAAAAGCTCCGTCATTTTCATTTATGGCTTTCAACAAGTTCTCTGCTTCGACAAGGAACACCGATGCCGGAACACGTAACAATTCCTCACCTGTCGGTGTCAGAATTACTACGTCTTTATCTTGCAGCCTATAATTATAATTTCCGTCTTTCTCTTGACGAAGAATCATAATGATTGGGTAGAAAAGGTCTTGAATTTTATTCAGATTTTGGTCACCTGCATATACTTTCCCTTCTCCCAATAATTTGAGCAATGTGTATATTTCACTCCATTCTCCTTTATTTCCTGTCAGTGCCATATTGAATAGATTTTGATAGGTTAATTCTTTTAATGATTTCCTCGGCAGTTGCTTGAATTGCAGGAACTGCAACCGAATTCCCGAACTGTTTATATGCAGATGCATCAGCAACCCCGATTATAAAGTTATCCGGGAAACCTTGCAAACGAGCCCATTCTCTAGGTGTCATTCTGCGTATACCGTCTCGATTTATTTCTCCCTTAATATTTGTAACAGGTGTAAAATCTTCAAGTCTGGTATCGATAACAAGATTACGCTCTCTTCCCATACCTCCAACAACAATAGCATTTGCTACTCCGTTATCGGGAATGATTTCATAACCGAAACCATTGCCTTTGGCTGCGTGTCTCTCCTTATGTGCCACAAGGGTTTTTATATATTGGGTAGATAAGTAGTATTTGGCAGAAACGGTATGTTCTTCCTTAATATCAGCGAATGTCTTGGTTTTATCTGTTGGTAACGGATATGTGAATTCGTTTACATTTTGGTCTTTTCTGAAACCAACAATATAAACTCTTTCACGATGTTGCGGTACACCGAAATTCATTGCATTCACTATCTGAGGGTCCGGTACATAATAATCCAAATCTTCCCTTAGAACTTTTAATATAGTCTGAATGGTTTTTCCTTTATCGTGAATGAGCAACCCTTTTACATTTTCCAAAAAGAATGCTTTAGGGCGCTTACGACGGATGATTTCAGCCACATCAAAGAATAATGTACCTCGCGTTTCTTCAAACCCCAATCTTTTACCTGCTAAAGAAAAAGCTTGACAAGGAAATCCTGCACACAAGACATCAAAATCGTCAGGTATAAATGCTTTTGTAGATTCTTTGGTAATATCACCGAATGGAACCTCACCGTAATTCAAAAGATATGTCTTTTGAGCTTGTGCATCCCATTCTGAAGAAAACACGCATTTGCCTCCAAGATTCTGCATTGCCATTCTGAAACCACCAATGCCGGCAAATAAATCTATAAATGTAAATTTAGGATTATCCGTTGGCAAAAACGGAACAGAGAATAAATCCGAGAACAATGAATATTGAACACTTACATCCGACACACAATTGGTTTCAACGGTCTTTTGATGAACATTGTATATATCCTCTATTAATCCTTCGGCCTTGTTCTCATAGGGTTTGGCTGATTTATATCCTTGATTATGTAGATAATGAGATACTATCGCCATTTGCTCATCAAACGGTATAATCGTTCCATCCTCATTCAACGAATGGGGACCATACATCTGTATCGATACTTTGCTACCGCCACACAATTGTGTAATGGAGATTTTATCTGTTGCTTTAGTTTTAGCGTTCATATAGTTCAAAATTCTATTTAAGCATTTATCGGATTCTTTGGTTATTTCCGTTTCCCAAAATCGAAAGACTGTCCACCCTTCTGCTTTCAATTGCTCATTTACCTCTTGATCTCTCTTTATATTCCGTTCAATCTTGGAATACCAAAACTCACAATTGCTTTTATGGTCGTTTTTTCGTTCTTCCCAATTTCTGCCATGCCAAAACTCACCATCACAAAATATCGCAATTTTCATTTTTCGAATGACAAAGTCCGGTTTTCCAAAGACCGTTTTATCATTCTTGCGATATCTGACACCGGCATTCCATAATAATTTACCAAACAAAAGTTCAAGCTTGGTGCCCTTTCCTTTATTTGCCGACATATTCTTATATCGTTGTTCTTTTGTCAGGCGGTCCATTGTCTTTCTGTTTTGAAAGTGGTATATACCATATCCAATTTACAAAAGTACTTATTTAATTTGAAATAAGTGGTCTGTTATACCAACAAACATAAAATGGTATTGTTATTTTATCGTTAAACAGTCAATTATACCTATCTGGACTGAATATAGATGGGTTTGGGAATGCGATGTTTTCAGATGGTCTGTTGTTGACAAAATCACGCTGACAGTTCCAACCAGAACCTCAAACTTTTCAAGGTAGCCACATACTGGAAAACATCAGAAACATCGTCGGCAAAGATTTTTAAACACCTCGATACCCCCTCATCGGCAGTAGCTGCAGAGGGGGCTTTTTTATGGGCGAAAGTGGCATAAATGCGAAATCATGCTATGCAAGACGAAATTTTTATGCCATAGACCGACTCGGCTCAAAAATTTTTGCTATTTTTGTCAAAATTTTAAAACTAAACAAAAATGGCAGTAACATTGAATCATACAGACTTCAATTTCGAAGGTCAAAAAAGCGTATATCACGGCAAAGTAAGAGAGGTCTACGACATCGACGACAAATACCTCGTAATGGTGGTTTCCGACCGCATCTCAGCATTTGACGTAATCCTTCCAAAAGGCATCCCTTACAAAGGACAAGTGCTCAACCAGATCGCAGCAAAATTCCTCGACGCGACAGCCGACATCGTGCCTAACTGGAAAATCGCCGTGCCCGACCCAATGGTCACTGTAGGTCTCAAATGCGAGCCATTCAAAGTGGAAATGATCGTACGCGGCTACTTGGCAGGTAGCGCATATCGCGAATACCAAGCAGGCGTGCGCGAAATCTGTGGCGTAAAACTCCCGGAAGGAATGCGCGAAAACGAAAAATTCCCAACCCCAATCATCACCCCTACCACAAAGGCTGACGAAGGTCACGACGAAAACATCTCTAAAGAAGAAATTATCGCACAAGGCCTCGTGTCAAAAGAAGACTACGAAAAGATGGAGCAATACGCTTTGGCAGTGTTCCAACGCGGTACAGAGATGGCAGCAAAACAAGGCCTCATCCTCGTCGACACAAAATACGAATTTGGTAAACACAACGGAGAAGTAATCCTCATCGACGAAATCCACACTCCTGACTCTTCTCGCTACTTCTACGCAGAAGGCTACGAAGAACGCCTCGAAAAGGGCGAGCCACAACGCCAATTGTCAAAAGAATTTGTGCGCCAATGGCTCATCTCCAACGGATTCATGGGCAAAGAAGGCGAGCAACTCCCTGAAATGACCGACGCATACTGCGAAGAAGTGTCAGAACGCTACATCGAGCTCTACGAACGCATCACAGGCGAAAAATTCGTCAAAGCCGAAGAAGCCGACCTTCACCAACGCATCGCTAAAAACGTGGCAGAATGCCTCGCAAAACTCTGATAAAATCACCCCTCAACAAATATGGCAGGAGCTGAAAATATCAACCCCTACAACCAGAACGAATCGAAGACCGAGCAGGTGGAGGAAATGTTTGACTCCATCGCTCCGGCCTACGATTTCATGAACACAGCGATGACCTTCGGACTCCATCGCTACTGGCGAGACTGTGCCCTCAAAATGCTCGACCGACTGCCCCACGACAGCATACTCGACGTAGCGACAGGCACCGGCGACGTCGCATTCCGACTCTACGAACGCTTCTCTCCCTCTCGCCTCGTAGGCATCGACCTCAGCAACGGAATGCTCGACATAGCACGACGCAAACTCGCATCAATGGACCAAAAAGCACGCGACACCATCAGCTTCAAGCAAGACAACTGCCTGCAACTATCCATGGACGACAAGCAATTTGACGTCGTCACCGTAGCCTACGGAGTGCGCAACTTCGAGCGACTCGCACAAGGATACGCCGAAATGCTACGCGTACTACGCCCCGGCGGCACACTCTGCGTCATAGAATTGTCAGTGCCACGCAACCCACTCATACGATGGGTCTACAACATCTACTCACGCCACCTCATCCCCGCCATCGGCCGACTCGTCTCAGGCGACAGCCGTGCCTATAGCTACCTACCCGAAAGCATCGCAGCATGTCCGCAGCGAGAAGAAATGACCGACCTCATGCGACAAGCTGGCTTCACCGACTGCCGCTACCACTCACTCACATTCGACACCCTCACCATCTACCTCGCCACCCGCCCATAACCTCTGAGAAGCAAGGCCTACTACACACCTCGTTATTGTTTACCCCCAAAAAACGTCGATTGCATGAAGAAACGTCTTGTTTTGAGTTTTATATTCGCCATCTTATGCTTTGTCGGCATATCAGCTGACAATAACACAAATGAAAATTGCGAAAAAGTGAGCATGGTGGCATACGAACAACGTTGGATCGATTCCAAAGCTACAATAGCACTTCGCAACAACACCGACGAAGAAGTGACAAGTGTATCATTCACACTCGAATACCTTGACATGAACGACAATCCAAGAAGTTATGGGAACTATACGCAAAGGGTAGAAATTGCTCCTGGAATGACAAAAGAAATAGATATTCCAGCCTACAAGCACAAGTGGTCCTATCACTATTATCTCACCCCCGACTCATCGCATCACCCAACGTTCAAAGTCAGATACAAATTCCAAGAAATAAATACCGATAACGGAATCGGCATATTTGACAACCCAAAATTCAGTGGACTGATTATGTTGACATGTATGCTGCTCATACCATTCACAATAGGTTTTTACATATTGGCATTTGCTATGGCACGCAAACGAAAAAGAAACATTGCTCTATGGATTGGACTTAGTTTTATACTATCTCCGGTAGTGGTATGCGTTATACTATTAATCATTGGCAAAGACGAAAACAGCGACAAAACAGATTAAGGGAACTTCTATAAATTGCTTTGTGGTGATTTATGAATTTTGACTGAGGAGATTTTTGTTTTTAACGCAAGGAGTATAGCGAGCTATACGACTGAGTTAAAGGCGAAAAGATGCCAGTCAAAAACATAGAGCACACAAAAGGAAGTCCCCGAAAATAAAATAAATAACTTAATCTGGGAATTAATAGAAGTTCCCTTAACACGATGGAAGACAACAACATTCAAGCGACAGTCAGTGACAGCAATCCGGTGAAGAAAAAGCGAGGAGGAGCACGACCGGGCGCCGGACGAAAAAAGACCACCCACAAAGAATACATGATTTACGCCTCCAAAGAAGTGAGCGAAATCCTCGACTCCTTGGAAGAAATACCGATCACACGCTACGTCTGCGAAGCCATCCTCCAACGAGCCGCCCGCGACCGCCAATCCCACCCCTAATCCACCCCCTCCAATCCCCAAAACCTCCACACATCCTCGTATTTTTAGGGGGAGCAGAGTGCAAGGTGGAATTTTTTTAGTATCTTTGCATTCTCTTTGGGGCGGTAGAATGTCGCTCTGAGGGTATAATTGTTTGATAGATATTTTTTTACGCAAATTCAATCGAATATGAAATCAATCGAAATCAATATCAAAGAGGCGCTCCGCTTTGTCAATGCCGACAAGGTGAATGCGTTTGAAGCTGCCGCTATCCAAGGCATCGCTAATCTTAATGAAACTAAAGGTGCCGGATCGGATTTCCACGGCTGGGTTAACCTCGCTTCTGAAACTACTCAAGAACTCGTTGCCGACATCAATGCTACGGCTCAACGCCTTCGTGAGGCTTGCGACTATGTGGTGTGTATCGGTATCGGCGGCTCTTACCTCGGTGCTAAGGCTGTAATCGAAGCTCTCAGTAACTCGTTTGACGCTTACATGGCTCCTGCGGGCAATCCTAAGGTGCTCTTTGCGGGTCAAAACATCGGTGAAGACTATCTCTTCGAGTTGCAAAATTTCCTTGCCGACAAGCGTTTCGGTATCATCGTTATCTCTAAGTCGGGCACAACTACCGAGCCTGCTATCGCTTTCCGTTTGCTCAAGGAGCAACTTGAGCGTCAAGCCGGTAAGGATGCTGCCAAGAGTCTTATCGTAGCTATCACTGACGAGAAGCGTGGTGCTCTCCGTCAGCTTGCCAACGAGGAGGGCTACACTACATATGTTATCGCCGACAACGTAGGCGGTCGCTTCTCGGTGCTTTCTCCTGTCGGTCTGCTCCCTATCGCTGTTGCGGGACACGACATCAATGCCTTGCTCCAAGGTGCTATCGCTATGGAGGAGGCTACTCGCAATCCGGGCGAGCAAAACATCGCTCAGACTTATGCTCAAATGCGCAATGCTCTCTATGCCGACGGCAAGAAAATCGAAATCCTTGTCAACTACAACCCTAAGCTCCATTTCCTTTCTGAATGGTGGAAGCAACTCTACGGCGAAAGCGAAGGTAAGGAAAACAAGGGTATCTTCCCTGCTTCTGTCGACCTCACTACCGACCTCCACTCTATGGGTCAATGGATTCAAGAGGGTGAACGCACTATCTTTGAGACTGTGCTCAGTGTCGAAGAGTCCAACCACACTTGTGTTATTCCAAGCGATGAAGCCAACCTCGATGGTCTCAACTATATCGCAGGCAAGCGTGTGGACTATGTCAACAAGATGGCTGAAATCGGCACTCGCATCGCACACGTTGAGGGTGGCGTGCCAAACATTCGCATCTCAATCCCTCGCCTTGACGAGCATTCTCTCGGCCAACTCATCTATTTCTTCGAAAAAGGTTGTGGCATCTCGGGCTATATCCTCGGTGTCAACCCATTCGACCAGCCGGGCGTAGAGGCTTACAAGAAAAACATGTTTGCACTCCTCGAAAAGCCGGGCCACGAAGAAGCCACAGCAGCCATCAAGGAAAAGCTCTAACGATAGACAACGTTTTAAACGCCTCATATATTCAGCCGATAGGGATAATCTCTGTCGGCTGATTTTATTTATGAATAAGCCATTAATGAGCAAAACAATTGACAGAATCATTTCAACTCTCTGCATTCAAGGAAGTTGAGTGTCCTATGAAAGTGAATGATATATGCAGTATTTATTTGAAACTGCCACTGCCTAAGTGAATATCTACAACAATTTTAGGGAGAGCGACGTTTTATATAATAGGTGGCAATATCCACCTACGGAAGAACAATTTTTTAAACGGTAACTAACTGATGAAATTTTTAGGACGTGTAGCGGTGCTCGGCGGGGGTAGCTGGGCGACGGCTTTGGCCAAACTGCTACTGCACAATGAGGAGCGTATACTATGGTATATGCGCCGCGCTGACCGCATCGAGGATTTCCGTCGTAGCGGTCACAACCCCGCGTATCTGAGTGATGTGATTTTCGACACTTCACGCATTGATTTTTCCGATGACATCAATGAGGTCTGCTCGCTGGCCGACACTCTTGTCGTCGCTCTCCCTTCTCCTTATATTAAGTCGCATCTCGCCAAGATATGTGTCGACATTTCTCAAAAGAATGTCGTGGTGGCGACCAAGGGTATTATCCCCGACGAGAATATTTTGGCTACGGATTATTTTGTCAATCACTATGGTTGCAAGCACGAAAATATGCTTGTCATCGGCGGTCCGTGCCATGCAGAGGAGGTCGCTTTGCAACGCTTGAGCTATCTGACGATCGGTTGTCACGATCTGAAGAAGAGTGAGGCTTTCGCTTCGCTACTTCGCTCTGAGGCGATGAAGACTATCTGCTCGACGGATGTCGACGGCATCGAGTATGGCGCTGTGCTGAAGAATGTCTATGCCATTGCGTCGGGTATCATCAACGGCATGAAGAATGGCGACAATTTCCAAGCAATGCTTGTCAGCAATGCCATCCGCGAGATGCAACGCTTTGTCGACACTGTGGCTCCTATGCAACGCAACATCTGCGACTCGGCTTATCTGGGCGACTTGCTTGTGACGAGCTATTCGCGTTTCTCGCGCAACCATAATTTCGGCTCGATGATTGGCAAGGGCTACAGCGTGAAAGCTGCCATGATGGAGATGGAAATGGTGGCTGAGGGCTATTATGCGACTCGATGCATCCGATTGATCAATGAGCGTTACGGGGTGGATATGCCGATATTAGACTGTGTCTATGCGATTCTCTATGAAGATGTGCGTCCCCATGTGGCGTTGACCGGGATTGTCGATAGATTTGTGTAACTCGAAATAGACAGGGAGCTTCATCGAATGGGGCTCCCTTTGAAATATATTAAGGTATATAAAAACAAAAACAGGACTGTTCTCACGAATGGTCCTGAATGTGCTTATGAAATGTATTATTTTAGTTCGGGGAAGTGGGCGTTGACGGATTCGAACCGCCGACCCTCTGCTTGTAAGGCAGATGCTCTAAACCAGCTGAGCTAAACGCCCGAAAAAAATTTTAACCCTTATTGTTATGAAACGGTGGGCGTTGACGGATTCGAACCGCCGACCCTCTGCTTGTAAGGCAGATGCTCTAAACCAGCTGAGCTAAACGCCCGTTTCGCTTCCCGGAGAGGCCTCTCGCGACCCCCTTGTTCCGAATTGCGATGCAAAGTTAATGCTTTTTTTTTCAACTGCCAAATTTTTTTGCTAATTTTGTAAAAATTTTTCTCTGATTTTTGTTGAGAAAATCTTTTAAAACAACGCAACTACTTAATAATCAAATAGATATGGATTTAACATCGCTTACCGCAATTTCTCCTGTAGATGGACGTTATCGTCGCCAATGTGTCGCATTGGACAAATATTTCTCAGAATTTGCATTAATCCGCTACCGCGTAAAAGTAGAGGTAGAGTATTTCATCGCTCTTTGCCAAATGCCACTTCCACAGCTCCAAGGCGTCAGCGAAGATATGTTTGCTCTCCTTCGTAAAGTATACAACGATTTCACTGTCGAAGACGCTGCTCGCATCAAAGAAATTGAAAGCGTTACAAACCACGACGTAAAGGCTGTCGAATATTTCCTCAAAGAGCAATTCGACCGACTTGGTCTTGAACAATACAAGGAATTCATTCACTTCGGCCTCACATCTCAAGACATCAACAACACTTCTGTGCCAATGTCAATCAAAGACTCTTTGGACGAAGTCTACTACCCACTCCTCGAGCAACTCATCGCTACCCTCGAAGCATATGCTCAAGAATGGAAAGAAATCCCAATGTTGGCTCGCACCCACGGTCAGCCTGCCACACCGACTCGCCTTGGCAAAGAAGTAGAAGTATACGTATATCGTCTACGCAGCCAGCTCGACATGCTCCGTCAAATCCCTATCAGCGGTAAATTTGGTGGTGCGACAGGCAACATGAACGCTCATCGTGTGGCTTATCCTCAATACAACTGGCCTGAATTTGGCAACAAGTTCCTTGCCGACTATCTCGGCATCGCACGCGAAGAATGGACAACTCAGATCTCCAACTACGACAACATCGCAGCCCTCTTCGACGCCCTCAAGCGCATCAACACCATCGTAATCGACCTCGACCGCGACTTCTGGCAATATATCTCAATGGAATACTTCAAGCAGAAGATCAAAGCAGGCGAAGTAGGCTCATCAGCTATGCCTCACAAAGTCAACCCTATCGACTACGAAAACTCTGAAGGCAACCTCGGCATCGCCAACGCCATCTTCGAGCACTTGGCATCCAAACTCCCAATCTCTCGCCTCCAACGCGACTTGACCGACTCAACAGTGCTCCGCAACGTCGGCGTGCCATTGGCTCACTCAGTAATCGCATTCAACAGCACCCTCAAAGGCCTCGGCAAGCTCCTCCTCAACGAAGAAGCCATCACAGCCGACCTCGGCACACGCTGGAACGTACTCGCAGAAGCCATCCAGACAATCCTCCGTCGTGAAGGCTACGAAAAGCCATACGAAACACTCAAGGCACTCACACGCACCAACGACGAAGTCAACGCTCAAAGCATCTCAGAATTCATCGACACACTCAAAGTCTCTGACGAAGTCAAAGCCGAGCTTCACGCCCTCACACCACTCAACTACACAGGTTTCTAACAATCATTCCATAGCTACATGTGGCGGATCAGGCGACCCCCGTTCCGCCACATATTATTTTACACATCAAGCAGCAAAATGAGACACATAGCCGACATACGAATAGCAGAATTCGACTACCCACTTCCCGACGAACGAATCGCAAAACACCCCGTCGAAAAACGCGACGAATGCAAAATGCTCGTCAGAAACGGACAAGGCCATATCACCCACCATGCCTTTAAAGACCTCCCGTCAATGGTCCCACAAGGCACAATGATGATATGCAACAACACACGCGTCATCAACGCTCGCATGAAATTCCAGAAAGCGACAGGCGCATCAATCGAAATCTTCTGCCTCGAGCCAATCAGCCCCGTCGACTATGCGCAAATGTTTCAAGCCAAAAGCTCATGCCGATGGTCATGCCTCGTCGGCAACTCCAAACGCTGGAAAGACGAGCCACTCACCAAAACCCTCCACATCGACAGTCGTGACATCACACTCACCGCACGCCGAATCGGACCACACGGCAACTCATGGGAGATAGAATTCGCATGGGACGACGACAGCCTCACATTCGCCACCATCATCGAAGCAGCAGGCTACATCCCAATCCCACCCTACCTCAATCGCCTATCAGAAGAGGTCGACAGCATTGACTATCAGACAGTCTACTCCAAAATCAAAGGCTCCGTAGCCGCACCGACAGCCGGACTACACTTCACCCAAGAAGTCATCGACCGACTCATCGCCAACGGCATCACAATGCGCGAGCTCACACTGCACGTCGGAGCAGGCACATTCCAACCCGTCAAATCCGAAACCATCGGCGACCACCCGATGCACACCGAAGTATTCTCCGTCAGTCGCCGACTCATAGACGAAATCATCGAGCAACTCACAGCCCATCGCCACATCATAGCAGTAGGCACCACCTCAGTACGCACACTCGAGTCACTCCCATACCTCGGAGCACTCATCATGCAGACACCCGACATCAAACCCGAGCAAATGCACGTCGACCAATGGAACCCCTACCAAGAGCAATTTGCACAATTCGACACACTCCAAGCCCTGCAGACACTCAGCCGCTGGTTTGAAAGCAACGGCATCGAAGTCTTGACAGCATCGACATCCATCATGATAGCACCCGGATTCCACTGGCGCATCGTCGACGGCATCGTCACCAACTTCCACCAGCCACAATCCACCCTGCTGCTACTCGTCTCCTCCTTCATCGACCGCCAAACCGCCGATGGCGACAACTTGGCAAAACCCGAATGGAGAAAAATGTATGACCAAGCCCTTGCCAACGACTACCGCTTCCTCTCCTACGGCGACTCCTCCCTCCTCACCACCTGGTAACCCCTCACACAACCAACTCAGACAACATCGACTCAGACAACATCGACTCAGACAACATCGACTCAAACAAACGATGCACGTAGTCAGGGTGTCATCGTTTAGAATATAATCATGCTACATTATCTACGCAGATGATGTAGCACTTTTTTATGGAGGCAATCGAGATGAATTCCATGTGGAGGGGCGAAAGGGTTGCAGTATCGAAAAAAATGGTTAACTTTGCGATATTATCATGATGTAGTTTGTTTTTATATCGTGATTATTGTTGCATAATCGTAGATTCAATCATTTCAATCAGACTATACACTATAGTTTTTTATTGTCAGTTGATTTTGTTGTTTCGGTCAGATCGTAATACTGCCAAATTTGAGGAGTTGGCGTCGCTATTACTTGGTTGTGATGCAGATTATTACGCAATTGATTGTCAAATGACACCCGAAATGATTGGTGAAATCTACGGCATAAATTATATATTGGCAAAAGATGATGGATTTGACGGCGGTGGCGAGATGGACGATGGTGCGACAGGCGGAGCGTGTCGACGATTGGGTGGCGTGTGGCGATGATGTGCAACGCGCTCAGTTGATGCGTATGCTTAAGGAGGCTCGCTCGACGGATATCGGCCGACGCTATGAATTGGGTAGCATTCGCAGTTATGAGGAGTTTGCTCGCCGTGTGCCTGTTGTGGAGTATGAGGATATCCGCGATGATGTGATGCGCATGGTCGGCGGCGAACGCGATGTGTTGTGGCGTGGCGTGTGTCGGAATTTTGCTCAGTCGTCGGGCACTTCGGGCGGCAAGTCGAAGTTTATCCCTATCACTAAGGATTCGCTGCGACGCAATCATTATCCGGGTGCGTCTGATGCTGTGGCTGCTTATCTGCGTCTTGTGCCTCAGAGCCGTATGTTTTCGGGCAAGGGGTTGATTCTCGGTGGCTCGTTTGAGAATGAGTTGAAGCTCGATAATGCCGGCGTGAAGGTGGGGGATTTGAGTGCCAATCTGATCAATTGTATCAATCCGTTGGTCAATCTTATGCGTGTCCCTTCGAAGCGTATCGCTTTGATGTCGGACTGGGAGAAGAAACTCCCGGCTCTTATCGAGGCTTCTGTGAATCAGAATATTACCAATATTTCGGGCGTTCCGTCGTGGTTTCTCACTCTGCTTCGCGGCGTGATGCAGAGGGCGGGTGTGGATAGTATCTCTGATGTGTGGCCTAATCTGGAGGTGTTTTTTCATGGGGGCATTTCGTTTGAGCCTTATCGCGATGAGTATCGCCGCATTACTGACCCGGATAAGATGCATTTCATTGAGACTTATAATGCGTCGGAGGGCTTTTTTGCTGCTCAGACGGATTTTGCCGATACGGCTATGCAGTTGCTGCTCGATCGCGGTGTGTTTTATGAGTTTGCACCGATGACGAGTGGCGGCGAGTGGGGCGACCCGGTGCCGATGTGGCAGCTGGAGGTCGGTCGCACTTATGCTTTGATTATCACGGCTTGCAATGGGCTGTGGCGCTATTCGATCGGCGACACGCTTCGCATCGAGAGTCTGCGACCGCTGAAGGTGCGCATTGCCGGTCGCACGAAGTCGTTTATCAATGCTTTTGGTGAGGAGCTGATGGAGCATAATGCCGATAGGGCTATCGCAGAGGCTTGTCGCAAGTGTGGCGCTTCGATTCGCAATTATACGGCTGCTCCGGTCTATACGACTGACTCTGCACGAGGTCATCATCAGTGGCTTATAGAGTGGCAGACAGTGCCGGCGGATTTGGAGAAATTCCGATTTGCTCTTGATGTGGAGTTGCAGCTGCTCAATTCGGACTATCAGGCCAAGCGAGCGGGCGATATTTTCCTTGACGCGCCTACGATTACGACGGCTCGTCAGGGGGTGTTTGACGACTGGCTTCGCACGGTCGGCAGTGGCAAATTGGGTGGTCAACGCAAGGTGCCACGATTGTCCAACAATCGCACTATCATGGACTCTTTACTACAACTTAATACGCTATAAATCAACACAATAATAAGATTATGAAGGAGATTAACCTTACCACAAAGGTGCGCAGTGTCGCTTACGAAGAGCTTTCGGCTGATGATCGTCGACTTGTCGACGCAGCCAAGGAGGCTACTAAGGGGGCTTATGCACCTTACTCTCGTTTCTTTGTCGGAGCTGCTATTTTGCTCGATAATGGAGAGATAGTCGTCGGTGCGAATCAGGAGAATGCGGCGTTCTCGTCGGGCACATGTGCCGAGCGTTCGGCTTGTTTTCATGCCGGGGCAGTCTATCCCAACGTGCCTTTCCGCAAGATAGCCATTGCCGCTTACACCGATGGCGATTTCCAACGCTTGCCGATTTCGCCTTGTGGTGCTTGCCGACAGTCGTTGCTTGAATATGAGACGCTCCACGAAGCGCCTATCCAGTTGATACTCTACGGCAAGGAGGAGATTTATATCCTCGAATCGGTGGCTTCGCTTCTGCCTCTCTGCTTCACCGAGTTTTGAAGCCAATACGCTTCCACTATAATTGGCAAACGATAGGTCGGCATTTTGGTCTATTGTTGTGTTGCTATGTCGTGAATTTATCGTAAATTTGCAGATATAAATCATATTAATTATGGGAAAAGATCAGACTGTATTATTTCATTCCACTATATTCGGCCCTATTCACAGTCGTCGTTTAGGCGTGTCGTTGGGCATCAATTTACTTCCTAACGATGGCAAGATTTGCTCGTTTGACTGCATCTATTGCGAAGCCGGCTACAACCGCCAAGGTCATGGCAAGGCTGGTCTGCCAAGCCGTGAGAAGGTGGCCGACGACCTACGCACTAAGCTTCAAGAGATGAATCAGGCGGGCGAACGACCTGATGTTATCACTTTCTCAGGCAATGGCGAGCCGACTTTGCACCCCGACTTTGCAGGCATCGTCGATGATGTGATAGCGTTGCGCGATGAGTATTGTCCGCAAGCGAAGGTGTCGGTGCTTTCCAACTCTACGATGACCGGCAAGGCTGATGTTGTCAGTGCATTACGCAAGGTCGACAACAATATCCTCAAACTCGATTCTGCCGTTGAGCAGACGATGCGTCTTATCGATGTGCCTCAACAACCGGACTTCACGGTCGAAAAAGTGGTGGAGCAACTGAGCGTCTTTGCCGACCAATGCATCGTGCAGACAATGATTCTCCGTGGCGAACATGATGGACAACCTGTCGACAATAGCACGCCTGAAGAAATCGATGCTTTGATAGCTGCTTATCAACGCATTAAGCCTCGCGAAGTGATGCTTTACAGTATCGACCGTTCGACTCCTGAGGAGAAGCTTCAAAAGGTGGAAATCGACGAATTACGCGTTATCGCCGCACGCATCGAGCAGGCCGGCATTAAGGTGCAAGTCAACTGATGAAACAGATATTTCCACGCCCGCTACAGAAGGGGGACACGATAGCCATCTTGTCGCCGGCGACAACCGTCAAGCAGGAGTATGTCGAAGGTGCTGAGGAGCGTCTGAAAAGACTTGGCTATAAGGTGAAACTTATGCCTTCGGTGCTTGGTCCCGCCGACGGCTCTTACGCGTCGTCGATGGAGTGTCGACTTAAAGACCTGAAAGATGCTTTGGAGGACAGTGATGTCAGAGCAATCCTCTGCGCAAGAGGTGGTTATGGTGCTGTGCACTTAATAGATAAGATTGATACGGAGATGCTGCACAACGATCCGAAATGGATCATCGGTTACTCTGACATCTCGGCTCTTCATGCCATGATGCAGCATGCCGGCATCGCATCTATCCATGCCCCGATGGCCAAACATCTCACCATCGAGCCTGACGATGACCGAAGCATTGCAGCATTGATGGGCATTTTGGAAGGCGATGAGTCGATGACGTATGAAGTCAAGAGCCACGAGTCTAATGTCGTCGGTGAGGCGCATGGCGTGCTACGCGGCGGCAATCTTGCTGTGCTCGCAGGGCTGATAGGCAGTCCGTATGATATTCTCACGCCGGGAGAGGGCGAAGATGTGATACTATTCATCGAGGATATCTCGGAAGCCATCTATAGCACCGAGCGTATGCTCTATCACCTCCACCTTAACGGAGCATTGAGTCGCATCAAATGTCTTATCGTCGGACAATTTACTGAGACAAAGGCCGATAAGAATTTCGAGTCCACTCATCAGATGATACGCCATCGCCTTAGCGAGTGGGGACTCGACCGCGTGCCTGTGGCATTTGATTTCCCGGTCGGACACGTTAGCGACAATCTGCCGATGGTCGAAGGTGCTCAAGCTACTTTGACGGTCAGCAATCAAGGCGTGAAACTATTACAAAAACTCAGATAATAAACCACAAACACCACATCATATACACACTATGAAAGTAGTAATCCAACGCGTCGCATCAGCATCAGTCGACATCGCAGGCGAAAGAGTTTCAGAAATCGGAGCCGGACTATTGATTCTGCTCGGGGTAGTTCCCGACGACACGGAGAGCGACCTCGAATGGCTTGTCAAGAAATGCTCGCAGATGCGCATCTTCAACGATGATGCAGGCGTGATGAATCGTAGCGTCATGGATGTCGGTGGCGATGTGATGGTAGTCAGCCAATTCACACTCGCAGCCAGCACCAAGAAGGGCAACCGCCCAAGCTACATCGGTGCAGCCGGTCACGATCTGGCGATTCCGATGTATGAACGATTTTGCCAACGCATGTCGGAAGTGATCGGACGCCCGGTGGGCAGAGGTCGATTTGGTGCAGATATGCAAGTGGGACTCGTCAACGACGGGCCGGTCACTATCATCGTCGACTCAAAGAATCCGGTCTGACAAGGCGTGACAGACCGAATATGCCGACAAGTAGCAGCACGATTGTGGCTGATGCCGGCACCGATAGCCAGTAGGAGATGAACAGGCCTCCGACACACCCTATCATCGACACAGCGACCGAAACCATAATCATCGGACGATAGCGTCGCGTCAACGACTCTGCCGTCATCTGCGGAAGAGACATCAGCGACATCAGCAACATTATACCTATCATTCTAATAGTCAATACGATAGCAACTGCGACAAAGACCGTCATGGCGTAGTCGATGAAACGCACGGGCAGTCGGCGTGTGCGTGCGAAATCAGCATCAAAGGAGCAAGCCACTATCAACGGCATAAACAGCGCATAGAACGCTATCAGCAGCAATGTAAAGCCCCCAAAGAGCCATAGGTCGCTGCATGTGATGGTCAGCACACTACCGAATAGAAACGAGTTGAGTTCGGGTACATATCCCTCGGTCATGAAGATAAACATGATGCCGATGGCCATTCCGAGTGCCCAAATCACTGCGATAGCCGAGTCTTTACGCACCGAGCGTCGCTTCGACAGCCACTCCACGCCCAACGAGCTGATTACTGCAAAGACGGCAGCCGTCAGCACAGGGCTGATGCCAAGATAGTAGCCCAATCCAAGGCCACCAAAACAAGCGTGAGTCACGCCGCCCGAGATGAATGTCATGCGGCGCGTAGTGATATATGTACCGATTAAAGCCGATGCGATAGAGATGATTATGACGCCGATTAAAGCGTTCTGAAAAAATGGATATCCGAGTATTTCAAGCATGTGTCTATGTAAGTGTTAACGACTATTCATCGCAGTGTGTAACGTGTTGATTTACTGTCTTTTGTCGCGTTGCTCGCCGACTATCATCAATAGTTCTTCTCTGACTTCGGTCGGCAATTCGATACCTCTAAGCTGCATCGATCGAGACCATCCGGCGACATCATCGGGACGCAGAGTGAGCAACACATCGCGAAACTGCTCCACCTCCTCATCAGTGTACGACTCAGCTCCTCTGCCGCGATAGGCATCAAGCTCCTCATCGTCGTAGTATTCGTACTCATCACTGACCGGACTGAGCAAATCTTTTTCACAGACTGCGTGCATTCCGCAACATTCTGTCTCCTCTTCTTCTGCCGCCGTCGCTTCCTCGTCGCAAGAGCCACCCTCTTTGACCATCAGTCTGCGATAAAATATCTTGTCGAGTAGCCAAGCGAGCAAGCCGACCACCACTATTAATGCCAAAATTATCAATGCTGCTTTCATATCTTTTCTGCTATTATGCCCATAAGGCGCATTTGTTCCCAATATTGCGGGAAGGACTTGTTGACCACCATCGCATCTTCTATCGTCAAGCCCTGATGCTGCGTCACAGCCGGTGCAAAAGCCATAGCAATGCGGTGGTCTTTATAGGTCATTATCAATGGATTACACTCTGCCTCGCATCTGCTTCCATCCCACGAGACAGACTCATCCTCAAAGGTCAAAAGATAGCCAAGCTTACGCATTTCTGTCGTCAACACCGCAATACGGTCACACTCCTTGATGCGTAGATTGCCGACACCCTCAAACGTAAACCGTCGCCCCTTCAGACAAGCGGTCACCACCATCGCCGGCACAAGGTCGGGCGTAGCTTTCATGTCAAGCGACAAAACCTCATCGGACTCCGACGGACTGCAAGATATCACAGCACAACCATTGCAAAACTGTGTCGTCACACCGAAATGTCGATACAAATCGACCAACTCAGAGTCTCCTTGCAACGACCTTTCAGGAGCAACAAGCCCTCTGACTACCACATTTTGCAACTCAGCGAGTGCCACCATTTCATAGATGTAAGACGCAGCCGACCAGTCAGCCTCCACAGTGTACGACGCCGGTGATCGATAACCATGCGACAAGATTTCAATCCTGTCGGCAGAAGTTCTGACATCGATGCCCCATTGTCGCATCATCTCAGCCGTCATCTCAATGTAGGGACGAGAAAGCGTATCTCCAAGCAAGCGGATACAGAGCCCCTCCGAGAAAGTTGCACCGACCATCATCAGAGCCGAAATATACTGCGAACTGATGTCGCCACGGATTGCAATTTCACCACCCCTAAGACGCTTGCCTTCAATACGCAACGGTGGGAAACCCTCCTCGCCGAGATATGCAATATCAGCACCCGACTGACGCAACGCATCGACAAGCAAAGCGATAGGACGACGACACATTCGTTGAGAGCCGGTCAACGTGACCGTCACCCCCTCCAATGCTGCAAAATAAGCGGTCAGAAACCTCATCGCAGTGCCGGCGGCGCCAATATCTACTATCGTCGCAGAATGCTCGCTCACCTGCTCAAGAGCCCCAACGATGGCTTGCGTATCGTCGCACACAGACATGCCACCAATCTCAGCCGGATGCGCCGACAAAGCATTGATGACAAGAGCCCTATTGGCAATGCTCTTAGAGGAAGGCAACTCTATCGGCGACGCAACAATGTCGCTTCTATATCGCAGTCTGATATCCATCACTTGTAAAACACACTAACACTGACAATTGATTTGGTCGACCCGGCATTCCGACACCATCGACCATCAAAATATCACGCAAAAATACTCAAAAACTTCCACTCCGACAAGGCATCGGCATCTTTTGCTGCGACCATTACAACAAAGCCCCACGCCTCACGTTATATATAACAAGGAAACCACTTCTAAAAAAATACCCTACTTAATCAACACTATAGCTTTTGGGTTCATATGAAACTACTCCTGACCCTTGCGGCCCTTCTCATAGCCCTGTCTCTGTCAGCACAGACACCGACCGACTCTGCCACGCTCTACTATCAGCGTGCCTACATCATCGAAATGGGCAACGACACAGTCCCGGGCGACATCTATGCTGCGATCCCACTCTACCGACGCGCAGCCGACCTCGGTCTGCCCGCCGCTCAGAGCTACCTCGGATTTTGCTACTACAACGGCCTCGGCATCCAACGTGACACCGAAAAAGGCATCAAATGGATACAGCAAGCCGCCAGTCAAGGCGACATCAAAGCAGCCAACAACCTCGGCTTCATATTCGCACAAGGCGACCCTGCGATACGCGACTACACCAAAGCAGCCACATGGTTTGCCAAAGCATCAGACGCCGGACTCCCCGTCGCACATGCCCAACTTGCCGACCTTTATCGACAAGGACTCGGAGTCGAATGCGACACCATCATGGCACGCAACCTCTATCGCAAAGCAATAGCAGCCGGATTAGCCGACGCAGAACGCAAACTGCTCGCAATGGATCACCCACAAATGCTCACACTATCGGCCGACGAAGCACTCCGACAAGGCATCGACTACGACCACATCAGAGCCTACGACATAGCCGCCACCCTCTTCGAAATATCGCTCGACAAAGACCACCCCTATGCCGCACTATGGCTTGCCCAATGCTATGCCCACGGACGAGGAGTCGCCTACGACTTCGACAGAGCCCTCGAGCTCTACTATCGTGCCGCATGCGAAGGAGTAGCGTCAGCACAATTCATTGTAGGAGAGACACTTGAAATGTTTCCCGACGCATTCCCTGCCGACGGACACGGAGCGCAATATTGGCTCGACCTCGCACGACAATCAGGCGTCAACACCTCCCAAGACGCCCAACGCATGATGTATCCCCCACAACCCCAAAAATAATCCCTGAAGCGAAGTTAACCCGGCCGTGGAAATCCGAGCCGGCGCCTTTATTAGCAATCCATCGACAGAACATCTAAAATTCCCGACATAGCACGCTGCTAACCTTTTTCGCAACTCACGCGATGCCTAAATTAAAAAACGAAGTGCGAAAAATATGATGTTTAAATTATCATCAATACTTCAAACTAATAAGGTTTAATTTACATTTTGGGCATGCCCAAAATGTAAATCGGCAGCAGAAAAACGAGCAATACGAAAAAAGGAG
>JAFYPH010000002.1 GCA_017547585.1 Bacteroidaceae bacterium
CCGAACAGAGAAGTTAAGCCCACCCGCGCCGATGGTACTGCATTTAGTTGTGGGAGAGTAGGTCATCGCCGCTTTTTTACTCCGCGAGAGTTCCAAGCATAGCTTAGGACTCTCGCTTTTTTTGTATATATAACTGAAAAAAGTCGAAAAATTTCGTGAGAAAATGTATTCCGCAGACTCTATTAATTAGAAGGGAAGAAATTTTACAAAAAAATATATAAAAATAGCATATTCGGTGAACAAAAGGGCTCTCTCGATTGTTATATTTGCAGATAGCGGCTGACACGCTGCACTACACAGCTGTCGATGCCGAATTATTAATGCCCTATAAACAATGCTATGGAATCACACAATGCCCACGATAATGACGCGCTTAAAGAGAAATTGACCGACACGCTGCCGATACTTAAAATATACGCTTTTACCCTGACGGGTGACGCGGCGCGTGCCGCCGACCTGCTGCAAGAGACGTCAATGAAGGTACTCTGTAACTTTGCGAGTTACACGATAAACATCAATTTTAAAGGATGGGTGACTACCATCATGCACAATATCTTTGTGAACGAGTATAAACGTGCCGCGCGCAGTGTCTCTGTTGCCGACGATACGTTTTTCGATTGCGAGTGCCACTGTTGCGAGGCAGATGCCGCGGAAATAATGGCAGCGATAAGTGCGCTACCTTGCGAGCACTGCAAAGCCTTTACAATGTTTGCCGATGGCTATAAATACGAAGAGATTGCCGAGGAACTTTGTATTCCCCTCGGTACAGTTAAGAGCCGCATACACACTGCTCGCATCAGGCTGCAGCGTATGCTCAAGGATTATGTGAATTAGTACCTTTATTACTTTTTGTTACAAAATAAAGCGAAGACATTGCTGCCCCCGCTTTAAGTGTTTTCACAACGGAATCACACTCGCCAATGAAATGCTCAAGGTGTTACTGATATTTCAAAGATACAAAATATTTTACGTAATTATATACAATTTGCACCAAATGTAAGATTTTCATTTGAAAGAGCAAAATTGCTCTTGTTTTGGTGCAAGTATCAAATATTTTGGCTCAATTAAAGCCGGAGACATCACTCCCGAAAATTCATTGAAATACGAAAGTTGTATCCTGCCGTTCATTACAAGATTGTTCTCTACGACAAATCTTTTTGTCATATCGTGTTTAAGGCAAACTATGTCTCCGTTTTTGAAATTGCTGATTGTGGTCATAAGAAATACTTTTGCCACAAATTTAGTTACTTTTTCCGTGATAACTAAGTTACGGATTCTACTTTTTATTGCTTGTAGCATAGTTTCTAATAAGTTTGATTGATTATTCTATCTAAAATAACTATTTTTGTACCCGAACAGTGTAACTGTTCATACATAATGCCTAATTCGTCTCGGAATCACCACCTCGGAAATGAATAAAGGCTACTATCCAATGTTTAGGCAAGTTCTGCGCATAACGTAGGGCTGTGCCTGTATTGGATATAGTTTGTGGTGAACTACGAGACGACAGGCAACGGCTCTACGTTTTCGTTTTTACCGTTGCCGTTTTACAGCTTATTGTTTAACCTTTAAATAAATGTAAAATGAAAAACAAAACAACCGCAACTATTATTTGTTTCTTTTTGGGAGGCTTTGGTATTCACCGTTTTTATCTTGGTCAAACAGGTTTAGGATTTTTATATCTTATATTCTGTTGGACTCTTGTTCCCGGTTTTATTGCGTTAATTGATTTCTTCGTACTTTTGTTTATGAGTGAAGAATCTTTTAATCAGAAATATAACCTCATTCATATTATACAACAGACTACGCCAAGCAACAATGTGAACACAGTTGCTATAAATATGGGAAGCGCTCAAAATAGTCCGATTAGTTCAAGTAGCGAAGAGATTAAAAAGCTATACGAATTAAAGGAAAAGGGTATCATTACCCAAGAAGAGTTTGACCTAAAGAAAAAGACTCTTTTGTAATGTTACTTTTTCAAGGTCTCACCCGACAAATCTACAAGTGTATCAAAATTTGACATTACCTGTAAATGTTTGTAGTAGGCTTCAAACTCACTAAATGGCATTTCTGCATCAATGAGTAAATCCATAACTTTACTTTTGGATAACATTTTCAAATGGGGAACTTCTATACGGAGTTCTCCTTTTTTGAACAACGTACACTCTGTGAGAATTGTCGGTATAAAATCGTGTACTCCTAAAAAGTCCTCAACTATTCTCGTGTGGAAACAAGTGGGAGTATGGGTCTCTTGGTGGTGTGAGTTCGGCATATAATTCAACGATGATGGGGTCTTTAATTTTGACTTCAAATGATTCTTCGGTACGTTTCACCAATTCCTCATCTGCAAAGGTAGGTGGTTTTGCTGAATTTTCACTCACTTCCCAACCTCTATTTTTAAAATTACGGTAATGGATACGTCCTGCAATGTCTCTTTCAAGTCGGTCTTGCATATAAGCAAGTAGTTTTTCAAAAGACGTCATAACGTGGAACGCACCTAATGCCGGGCAGTAGCCACAATACTCTCCCTCCTCGTGTATGGTCTTTTGTTTGAACATCACGAGTTTCACTGAAACTTTTTCCATAATGTAAATAGTATTATGTGCCGACTATATCAGTATAGCCAACACGAATTAGATTTTTGTCTATGATTTGATTGAATTTTGCCATTGGAGTTTTCTTTCGGGTATTATAGGTAAATTCAAACTCCGCGCAATATTTTGATAGATGTTCCTTACTCGGTCTATGGTATGTGCCCATTATTGACCTTTTCAAGTGTGACCAAGCACCTTCTATGGTATTGGTGTGAGCTTGTCCGCGAACATATTCTTTGCTTTTGTGTTTTACTACACTATGCAAGTAATCTTTACTCAACTTAGTATAGGCCCACCATTCATCACTCATAATAAGAGAGCCGTTTTTGATGCGCTTATAAATGATAGGCTCCAATGTTTTGCGTTTTGTATTTTCTATGGGTGTGATAGATAAACGCCCTTTGCGTTGTACTGCCCCAAATACAGGTGTCTTGTTTTCAGAGCCACGACCGCGTTTGCCTTTCTTCTTACCACCAACATACGTTTCATCAACTTCTACAGTTCCCCGTAATTGGTTGTCTGAATTACGGTGCTCTAACATATAGCGCACTTTATGCAGTAGATACCAAGCTGTCTTTTATGTAACTCCGATTGTTTTTGATAATTCAATAGAGCTAATACCTTTCTTTGATAACGAAATTAGGTAGAAAGTGAGAAATCATTTCTGTAAAGGTATGTTTGAGTTCTCATAGATGGTTGCAGTAGTAACTTTGAATTGCTTTTTGCAATGGGTGCACTTAAATGTTTTTCCGTTTTTGTATCGGTATATCTTTTGGGTATACCCACAATGTGGACAAATGGGTGTATCTCCCCACCTACGTTTTTCAAGGTACTTTCTGCAAGAATCTTCATTGGGAAACTGTCTAAAAAAGTAGAAAAGATTGCATTTTTCACTGTTTTTATTACAAGTCACGAAAAAATTGTAAAAAATCCAAATATTTGATAAACAATCTTTTAGGCTATTTTTAATAAGATAAATGGCAAAACCAAAGCCCTATAAGGGTCTTGTTAATATCTGAAAAGGAGTCTTGGTGTAGGAACATCTGTTCAAAGACCTAAATACGGACTTTGGTTAAGATTGTATATAATCACGATATTTTATATCTTTTCAATCCTTATTATAAATTACCACCGGACGGGTGCGTCTGATGCTCATCGTTGGGAACCAGATGTCGTCGGCGGTTATTCCGCATTTTTCGATTGCTTCGATGCAATATTCGAGCTTGCCGAAGTTGGCGTCTACGTTGTTAGTGCCGAATGTGAATTTCAGTCCGCGCTCCTTGGCGAGGCTGATTATTTTGAGGCTGGGGATTTTGTATCTTGGGTTAATTTCCAGCGCGATGTTGTGGCGTTCGAGTACGTCGAGCACTTTCTCTATTCTTTCGTCTGTCCAATATTTGTCGTAGTCGACGTTCATTTCGTCGGGGATGAATGTGGGGTTGGCAAAGATGTCGGCGGGCTCGTTGGTGAGGATTTTCACTGTCTGCTCGACGATGATGTCCATATATTGCTCTTTGGTGAGGCCATCGTAGTGTACCTCTTCGGCGCGGTAGATGCGTGAGTTGCGGTTTTTGTGGTCTCTGATGGTCATTGCGTCGGTGAAGAGGTAGTCGAAGATGCCCAGCGCCTCTTGCGAGAATGTCGAGGTCCATCGGCGGCCTTCGCCCTGAACGCCGCACAGGAAGGGTAGGGGCTTAACCTCTTCGTAGTATTCGTAGACCTCTTTGTCGTCGGCGAGCATGCGTCCCACTCCGCCCTCACCGGCGTTGGGTGCCACTCCGTAGTTGATGCCGTAGTTCATGGACATTGCATGGGCCATCTCTTTTGTGAGGCCTCCTTTGAGGTGGACGTGGTAGTCTATCACAGGGAAATTGCGCTGCTGCAGGCGTATTATGGCGTCGCTCTGCTCGTCGATGGCGGGCAGGGTGTCATTCTCGTTGCGGGCATCGTCGGCCAGCGGTGTTACGAGCATATTTGCGAACTTTGTGGTGCCGCTCTTTCCCATGAGCATGATGTTGCCCGAGCCGAGTGTGCGGCGCGCATATTCGTCTGTGCGGTAGGGCTTTTCGGGCTCTGTGTAGCAGACAACATCTGTACCGTTGATGCTTATGGCGATGTTCTTTCCGCGTACGGCTATCTGAAAGTCGAACCAGCTGCTGTCCTCGGCCAACGAGCGGTAGAGGTTGCGCACGGCTGCAAGGCTGCCGCTTTTGCGTGTGCCGTCCATCGCTCCGTTGCGGAAGATTACTTCGTAGCCGCTCTCGCCGTCAGTGTGGAACAGCAGCGATGCCTCGGCATCCTTTTCGGTGAAGGCCTTGCCCTCTATGATGAAGTTTTTATACTCGATTGCAGATGTAATCTTGTCGCCGGCAGCGAGGGTAATCTCTTCATTTTTTACAATGGTGCCATCAGCGCTTTTCCATCCGTCGGCTGTGCCGCATGCAACGATGAGCAGTGTCAGCAATGATAGAATGCAGTTTTTCATGGTAGTGTGTATTGTTTAATGTGCAAATGTAGTAAAATTTGCTTTTTCGTTGTATCTTCGCGGTTACAAAAATTAAAATTATGAGAATAGGAGATAAGGTGCGTTTCATTCACGAGACGGGTGGCGGCGTTGTTACCGGCTTTCGTGGCAAAGATATTGTATTGGTCGAGGGCGAGGATGGCTTTGAGCTGCCCATGCCTCGCAGCGAGTGTGTGGCGATAGACACCAACGAGTATAATTTCGAGAAGAAGAGTGTGGCTCCCAAGCCCGAGGCTACAAAGGCGCAGCAGAATTATGCGAGCCGTCCGCAGCCTGCAAAGAAAGAGGTCGAGGAGGATGAACCTGTGGTTACCTTCCGCAAAAGGGAGCGCCCCGAGGGCGAGCGTCTGAATATCCATCTTGCCTATCTGCCTATGGATGCAAAGTCGCTGTCGAACAGCCGTTTCGAGGCTTATCTTATTAACGATAGCAATTACTCTGTATATTATACTTATTCGGCGGCCGAGGGTAACTGCTGGCGCATGCGTGGCACGGGTCTTTTGGCTCCCGACTCAAAGTGTTTCATCGAGGAGTTTGGTCGCGAGGAGCTCAATTCCATGGAGCGTGTCTGCGTGCAGCTGCTGCCTTTTAAAGATGACAGGAACTTTGTGCTGAAGGCGGCGATGAACATCGAGCGTCGCATAGACACTGTGAAATTCTACAAACTGCATCTTTTCAAAGAGAATCCTTTCTTCGAGGATGGCGCCCTGATGTATGACCTTGTGGTGGACGACAAGCCTGTGAAAGAGATTTTTGCCGACGCGGCAGAGATGCAGCGTGCGATAATGGAGAAGAAGCGTGTGGATACTGCGCCCAAGGCCTCTCCCGCGCAGCCCAAACTGCAGAAGGGTAGTGATATTCTCGAGGTTGACCTCCATGCTGACACTCTTTTGGAGACTACGGCGGGAATGAACAGTTTCGACATTCTCAACTATCAGCTGGGTGTAGTGCGCAAGACTCTCGACGAGTATATTAAGGAGAAGAACAAGAGAATTGTCTTTATCCATGGTAAGGGCGAGGGTGTTCTTCGCAATGCTATTGCTCAGGAGCTCAAGAGAAAGTATCCGCGATGCGTGTCACAGGATGCTTCGTTCCAGAAGTATGGATTCGGCGCTACAATGGTGATTATAAAGTAGTGTGTGGCTGAAATATTTACCCGGCCTTCAAAAGTTGTTAAATGCTTTTTGAGGCTGGGCTTTTTGTAGGCATAAAAGTTTACACATTTTTTTCGAACGCCCTCCGTCGCAGTCGCTTGCGTCTGCTCCTCGTCCCTCTTATCCAAGAGGGACAGTTCATTAGTTGCTGATGCTTGCGAAGTTTTAAATTTCGATATTAATTACAATATTATTAACGTTGATTACGGGTGTTCGGCAATGCCGAGCACCCGTTTTTTCTTCAAGCTAATTGTAACTTGCCGAGATTCCGAGAATATCTTCGATGCGCAACAGACGGTTGTACTTTGCGATGCGCTCACTGCGACTCATAGAGCCGGTCTTTATCTGCCCCGCATTCACAGCTACCGCAAGTTCGGCGATGGTGGTGTCCTCGGTCTCGCCCGAGCGGTGGCTGATGATTGTCGCGTAGCCGCTCTTCTTGGCAAGCTCTATGGTGTCGAGCGTCTCGGTGAGCGTGCCTATCTGGTTGGGCTTTACGAGTATGGCGTTTGCGCATCCCTCTTCTATTCCTCGCTGCAGGTAGCGATGGTTGGTGACGAAAAGGTCGTCGCCCACAAGCTGACAGCGGTCGCCCAGACGCTTCGTGAGCATTTCCCATCCGTGCCAATCGTCCTCGGACATTCCATCTTCGATGGAGTCGATGGGGTAGCTGTTTACTAGCCTTTCAAGATAATCAACCTGTTCGGCTGCGCTGCGTCGTCTGCCACCTTGCTCGAATCTCGAGTAATCGTAGGTGCCATCCTTGTAGAACTCCGACGAGGCGCAGTCGAGGGCAATGCTGATGTCGCGCCCCGGGGCGTATCCGCTCTCTTCTATTGCGCCGACGATAGTGTCGAGGGTATCTTCTATACTCTTGAAGTCCGGAGCGAAGCCTCCCTCGTCGCCGACGGCAGTGCTCAGTCCGCGCGCCTTAATCTGCAGCTTGAGCTCGTGAAAAACCTCGGCTCCCATGCGTACAGCCTCGTGAAAGTCGCTTGCGCCCACGGGACGTATCATAAACTCCTGAAAGGCGATGGGTGCGCTCGAATGCGAGCCGCCGTTGACGATGTTCATCATGGGCACCGGCATTGTGTGAGCATTCACTCCGCCTATGTAACGAAAGAGCGGGAGACGCAACATATTTGCAGCTGCATGGGCCGTGGCAAGTGAAACGCCCAGAATGGCATTTGCGCCAATGTTGCTCTTGTTGCTTGTTCCGTCCGTTGCGACCATCTTTTCGTCAATCTTACGTTGGTCGAGCACCGACTCTCCGACAAGCAAAGGCTTTATGCGATTGTTGATATTTTCAACAGCCCTGAGTACGCCTTTCCCGTGGAAGCGCGACTTTTCTCTGTCGCGAAGCTCCACCGCTTCATTGGTACCGGTTGATGCTCCCGAGGGTACAGACGCAATGCCCCGCGTGCCGTCTCTCAGAATAACCTCCACCTCTATTGTGGGATTTCCACGAGAATCAATAATCTCCCGCCCTATGATATTTTCTATCTTCATAATATTCAGTATTTTTAGTTAACCTTGATAATCCGCCACTCACTTTACGAAAATAAAGTTATGCGCACCGGGCGGATTATCGAGGTTATCTATGGAACAAAATTCCGTCCCAATGGTTCTCTTTTTGCGTAATTGACGCCTCGGAATTAATTTATTTTATCAAATTCTTGCGCGTTATCGGCGAAAAGAGTACTTTTAGGAACAGTTTGAAAAATATATGTACGATGAAAGAGATTACAGATAAAATGTTGCAGCGTTTCCTTAAATATGTGACATTCGACACAGAGTCGGTCGACGAAAGTAACAATGTTCCCACCAGCGAGGGACAGTTTGTCTTTGCACGCTACCTTGCCGAAGAGCTCGAGGCTATGGGCCTTACAGAGATTACCCTCGACGAGAAGGGCTATCTTTATGCCACACTGCCCGCAAATTGTGAAAAGAGTGTGCCTGTGGTGGGCTTCATTGCCCATCTTGACACAAGCCCTGACATGAGCGGAAAGGATGTGAAGCCTCGCGTGGTGCAGGCCTACGAGGGTGGAGACATTGTGCTCTGCGAGAAGGATGATATTGTTCTCAAAGTGAGCGATTTCCCCGAGGTCGAGGATTACAAAGGTCACGACCTTGTTGTTACCGATGGCCACACACTTTTGGGCGCCGACGACAAGGCCGGCATTGCCGAGATTGTTTCGGCTATCGCTTATTTGCAGGCCCACCCCGAGATTAAGCATGGAAAGGTGAGAATAGCATTCAACCCCGACGAAGAGATTGGTCGCGGTGCTCACAACTTCAACGTTCCTCTTTTCGGTTGCGACTGGGCATACACTGTTGACGGCAGTTGCGAGGGCGAGCTCGAGTTTGAGAATTTCAATGCGGGCAGCGCACTATTCACCATTCAGGGCCGCAACGTGCACCCCGGCTATGCTAAGGGAAAGATGCTGAATGCTCTGCGTGTGGCAACGGCTCTTGTAGAGGCAATCCCTGCTGCCGAGTCTCCCGAGCAGACAGAGGGCTACGAGGGATTCTATCATCTGATGAGCATCAACGGCGGAGTAGACAAGGCCGAGGTCTCTTATATTATCCGCGACCACGACAAGGCTATCTTCGAAAAACGTCTGGCCTATATGGACGAGGTTGCCGCCAAGATGAATGCAATTTACGGCGAGGGAACGGTTACCGTAGAGGTTAAGCGCCAGTATGCTAATATGCGCGAGAAGATTGAGCCTATGATGCACATTATTGAGATTGCTCAGACTGCAATGATTGAGGCGGGTGTTACTCCCGAGGTCAAGCCCATACGTGGCGGCACCGACGGTGCGCAGCTCTCTTTCATGGGATTGCCTTGCCCCAACCTCTTTGCCGGAGGTATAAACTTCCACAGCCGCTACGAGTTTGTGTCGCTGCAGGTGATGGAAAAAGCAATGATGACAGTGGTGAAGATTGTCGAGGGCGTGGCGCGTCGTGCCGAATAGCCTTTGATTATTTTATAGAATAGCCATCATATATGAATGTCGGCCTTGGGCTCGTATTCGTATATGATGGCTTTATTTTGTGCAAGTGACGCCTGCACGTCTATGAGGCGTTGGTTGCTGCTGCCTCTGAAGTAGAGGCTCTCGTCCTTGAGCGCTTCGATGAATCGTCCATCCACAAGCACGTCTATGTGTTGCAGAAGATTCATCTGTCGCGGATTCTTTATAATCTCCTCGAAAGTGTAGCCTGTGTAGCACCAGATACTCTTTTTACAAGCGGCCTTTATGGCCATGGCAAGCTCGGCGAAGCCCTCGGGCTGGTACATGGGGTCGCCGCCGGTGAATGTGACGTCGGCAAAGGGGTCGGCGAGTATCACTCGCAGAATCTCCTCGGTGCTCATGTTACGGCCGTTGGCAATGTCCCACGATTTGGGATTGTGGCAGCCGGGGCATCTGTTTACACAGCCGGCACAATAGATGGCGGTCCGGAATCCCGGACCGTCAGCTGTCGTGTCTTCTATAATTTCGAGTACGGAAATCATCTCTCTTTTTTAGTCGTGTGTTACACGGTCGTTAAGCTCAGCGAGCTTCGCATTGTTCCAGCGGTCGGTTGTTCCTACAAGGTAACCTGTGATGCGCTGCAGTTTGTCGATGCGTGTGCTGCCACACTTGGGGCAGGCCTCCATTGTGGGGTCGGCATTCTCGTAACCGCAGTCCATGCAACGGTTTCTGTTGTGGTTCACCGAGCCATAGCCGATGTTGTAGGCATCCATCATGTCCACGATGCGCATTACCGCCTCGGGGTTGTGCACTGCGTCGCCGTCCATCTCTACGTAGAAGATGTGGCCACCGCGTGTGAGGTCGTGGTAGGGAGCCTCAATCTCGGCCTTGTGCCGCGCGCTACATTTGTAGTACACGGGCACGTGGTTCGAGTTTGTATAGTATTCGCGGTCGGTAATTCCCGCCAGTGTTCCGAATTTTTTGCGGTCGCCGCGTGTGAACTTTCCTGAAAGACCTTCGGCGGGTGTTGCAAGCACGCTGTAGTTGTGCTGATACTTCTCGGAGAACTCATTTGCACGGTCGCGCATATAGGTTACAATCTTAAGGCCAAGCTCCTGCGACTCCTGCGACTCGCCGTGGTGTTTGCCTGTGAGTGCCACGAGACACTCGGCAAGGCCGATGAAGCCGATACCCAATGTTCCCTGGTTGATGACGGGGGCGATGCTGTCGTTGGGCTTCAGCTTTTCGCATCCAATCCACAGTGCCGACATCAGCAGAGGGAACTGCTTGGCGAAGGCTGTCTTCTGGAACTCCATGCGCTGGTGTAGCTGGCGCGCTGTAACCTCGAGCATATTGTCGAGCTTTGCAAAGAAACGTGCGATGCGCTGCTCTTTATTTTCAACCTCCATGCACTCGATGGCGAGTCCCACGATGTTGATGGTCGAGAACGAGAGGTTTCCGCGACCGATAGAGGTCTTGGGGCCGAAGCGGTTCTCGAATACACGTGTGCGGCAGCCCATGGTTGCAACTTCGTGAATGTAGCGTTTGGGGTCGCTCTCGTTCCACTCCTCATTCTGGTTGAAGGTGGCGTCGAGGTTAAGGAAGTTGGGGAAGAAACGGCGCGCAGTTACCTTGCTGGCAAGCTGGTAGAGGTCGTAGTTCTTGTCCTCGGGCAGGTAGCTTACTCCGCGTTTTTTCTTCCATATTTGTATGGGGAAGATGGCTGTCTCGCCATTGCCGACGCCACGGTAGGTGCTGTTGAGAAGCTCGCGTATGATGCAACGTCCCTCGGCAGATGTGTCTGTTCCGTAGTTGATGGAACTGAACACTACCTGATTGCCGCCACGTGAGTGGATGGTGTTCATATTGTGTATGAACGCCTCCATCGACTGGTGCACACGGGCAACGGTCTTGTTTATTGCGTGCTGAACAGCGCGCTCCTCGCCCTGCAGATTGTCGAGCGGACGCTGTATGTAGTCCTCATGCTCTTTGTCGTACAAGTGAGAATAGTCGGCGTCGAAGAGTTTTTCGAGTGATTTCAGCTCCTCGACGTAGCTGTTGCGCACATAGGGAGCCAAATAAAAGTCGAATGCGGGGATTGCCTGTCCGCCGTGCATTTCATTCTGCGCAGTCTCCATAGAGATACAGCCCAGGATGCTGGCTGTCTCGATGCGTTTGGCGGGACGTGACTCGCCGTGACCGGCCGAAAAGCCGTAGGTGAGGATGCGGTCCAGAGGGTGCTGCACGCATGTGAGACTCTTGGTGGGGTAGTAGTCCTTGTCGTGAATGTGCAGATAGTTGTTGTGTACGGCGTTCAGTGTCTCTTCGTCGAGCAGATAGTCGTCGACGAAGGGCTTGGTTGTCTCGCTCGAGAATTTCATCATCATGCCCGCAGGAGTGTCGGCGTTCATGTTTGCGTTCTCGCGTGTGACGTCGTTCGATTTTATGTTGATGATTTCGAGGAAGATGTCGCGTGTCTTTGCCTTGCGTGCAATGCGGCGCTGGTTACGATAGGCAATGTACTTTTGCGCAACGTCCTTGCGGCTACTCTTCATCAATTCAAATTCGACCATGTCCTGAATGGCCTCCACGGTCATCTGCTCGTTGCCTTTGAATGCGATGCGGTCGGTAATCTGGTTGATGAGCTGCATGTCCTCGCCACTATCCGTATGAAGCATGGCTTTACGGATGGCGGTTGCAATCTTCTCTTCGTTGAAACCCACGATACGACCGTCTCGTTTTATGACTGTTTGTATCATTTTGTATATTATTTTATTTCTTTATACAACTTTATAAATGCGCAAAACCCCATTCGCCACATTGTCTGTATGTGGTTGCAGAGAGGCTTTTTCGCGTGGCGCGCAGGCATACGCGTCTGTAAAATTTTGTGATTTTTGTTATCTGGATTGTCAGGATTGCGGTAGCAACCTTGGCCGATTCCGATGGCAAAACTAATCAATAATATGTAATGTTGCAATAGAGAATTGATATTTTTTTGAATGTTTTTTGCGGGCGTATCATTTGCCCTGTTTCAAATTTTGTTATTCGATTAATTATGACTACCTTCGCGAAAATTTATTGCAATTTTGCAGTTTCAATGAACAGAAATTAAATTACAGAAATATGTCTTTTAAACAGAAACGCTATTTTCTTCAGGAAAATGAATTGCCCACTCAGTGGTACAATATTCAGGCGGATATGAAAAACAAGCCCGGCACAATGCTCGACCCGGTTACTCGCGAGCCCGTGACCGTGGAGTCGCTCTCACGTCTGCTCTCTGTCGAGGCGAGCCGTCAGGAACTTAATATGACCGACCGTTGGATAGATATTCCCGAGCCTGTGCTCGAAATGTACAGATACTACCGCTCGACTCCTCTTGTTCGTGCATACGGCCTTGAGAAGGCTTTGGGCACTCCCGCACACATATATTTTAAGAACGAGAGTGTCAGCCCCGTGGGCTCTCACAAGCTGAACTCGGCTATTCCCCAGGCCTACTATTGTAAGATGGAGGGTGTCACCAATGTCACCACCGAGACGGGTGCCGGACAGTGGGGTACAGCCCTTGCATATGCGTCGAAGGTATTCGGCCTCGAGAGTGCCGTTTATCAGGTGAAGGTGAGCTACGAGCAGAAGCCCTATCGCCGCAGTGTGATGCAGGTGTTCGGCTCACAGGTTACTCCCTCGCCTTCGATGTCTACCCGCGCAGGAAAGGATATTCTCACACAGTTCCCCAACCATCAGGGCTCGCTGGGAACAGCAATCTCCGAGGCTGTGGAGCTTGCTCTCACCACTCCCAACTGTAAATATACTCTTGGCTCGGTGATGAGCCACGTGAGCTTGCACCAGACTATCATCGGCCTCGAGGCCGAGAAACAGATGGAAATGGCGGGCGAGTACCCCGACATTGTCATCGGCTGTTTCGGTGGTGGCTCAAACTTCTCGGGAATCTCTTTCCCCTTCATGCGCCACAATATTCTCAGCGGCAAAAAGACACGCTTCATTGCTGCCGAGCCTCAGTCGTGCCCCAAGCTGACAAGAGGAAAATTCTGCTACGACTTTGGCGACGAGACAGGCTACACTCCTTTGATGCCCATGTTCTCGCTGGGTCACAACTTTAAGCCTGCGAACATTCACGCCGGAGGTCTGCGCTATCATGGTGCGGGAGTCATCGTTTCGCAGCTGTTGAAGGATGGCCTTATGGAGGCTGCCGACGTTGCGCAGATTGACACCTTCAAGGCAGGCATCGAGTTTGCCAAGGCCGAGGGTATTGTTCCCGCTCCCGAGTCGTGCCACGCTATCGCCGTTGCCATTGCCGAGGCCAACCGCTGCAAAGAGACGGGCGAGGAGAAGGTTATCCTCTTCAACCTCACAGGCCACGGACTCATGGACATGGCTGCTTACGACAAATATCTTGCAGGTGACCTCAACAACTTTACCATCAGCGACGAAGATATTGAAAAGAATGTAACAGGGCTCGAATAGTTCTTTATATAATAAGATAAAAATCTCCCGCCACGCATAATGTATCAGTGTGGCGGGAGATTTTTTATTGCAATATAGATATTCTACTGAAAATCGGTAGAGAGGTAGGCTTTGGGCAATTCGCGGCAGTTGTAGCCGAATGCCATTGCCTCGCCGTAGGCTCCTGCCGAACGTATGGCCAGAATGTCGCCGCGTTTGGTGAGTGCAAGCTCTCTATCCTTGGCAAAAACGTCGGACGACTCGCAGATGGGGCCCACAATGTCGTAAGCCTCTTTCGCGTCCTGTGAAGAGAGGTTTTCAATCTCGTGGTACGCCTGATAGAGTGCGGGGCGCACAAGGTCGTTCATTCCAGCATCGATGATTGCAAACTGCTTGCATGTGCCGCGCTTCACATATGTTACGCGCGAAACGAGTGTTCCGCACTGTCCCACGAGGCTGCGACCAAGCTCAAAATGTACCTGCTGTCCCGGACGGCGCTTCAGGTTCTTTGCGTATGTTGCAAAGTACGATGCAAAGTCGGGAACGGGATTCGCGGTGGGCTGCATATAGTCGATGCCCAGTCCACCGCCAACGTTAATGTGGGGGAGTACAAGGCCGAGATTCTTTTCAAGAGTATCCTGAATCTCGTTTATGCGGTTGCAGAGTGTGGCAAAATCGTCCATCTCCAGAATCTGCGAGCCAATGTGGAAGTGCAGTCCTATGAGTTCTACATTCTTCAGCTCTTTAATGCAGCCGATAGTCTCTTCGAGCAGTTCGTAGTTAATTCCGAATTTATTCTCGGCAAGGCCGGTGGTGATGTTCGCGTGAGTGTGCGCGCCCACTCCTGGGTTCACTCTGATGGCGATGCGTGCAGTGGTGTTGTACTCGGCTGCAAGCTCATTGATGAGCTCAACCTCGGGCAACGACTCGGCGTTGAAGCAGAAGATACCCGCCTCGAGCGACAGACGCAACTCTTTCTCGGTCTTTCCCACACCCGCAAAGACAATGTTCTCGGGAGCAATGCCTGCGCTGAGCGCAGCCTTGACCTCGCCGCCGCTCACGCAGTCGGCTCCGATGCCTGCCTCGCTTATAATCTTGAGCAGACGGGCATTGAAATTGGCCTTTATCGCATAGTGAATGTGGTAGTCATCGTGCTTGGCAGCCTCGCTCTGTGCACATTCGAGTGTCTCCTTCAGCAGTGCTACGTCGTAGTAGTAGAAGGGAGTCTCGATGTCGGCAAACTTATTTAAAGGAAGTGTACTCATCGGCCGGTTAGTTGAAGATGTGTTTGCTCAATGCACGAAGGGCTTTCTCCTTGTCCTCCATGCGTATGAGGAATGAAATATTGTGGTTGCTGCCGCCGTAAGATACCATGCGCACGGGAATGTCTTTCATTGCCTCCATTGCGCGTGACTCGAAGCCGATGTTCTCCCATGTGAGGTCGCCCACCACGCAGATGATACACATATTCTTGTCGATGGTTACGGTACCATATTTCTGCAGCTCGTTTGTAATCTCCTCGAGACGGTTGGTGTTGTCGATAGACATTGAAACGCCCACCTCTGATGTACAGATCATGTCGATTGATGTACGGTAGGTCTCGAAAATCTCGAATACCTTGCGCAGGAATCCGTAGGCGAGCAACATGCGGCCCGACTTTATTCTGATAGCTGTGATATTGTCTTTTGCTGCGATTGCCTTGATTGTTCCGGGCTCTGTCAGGTTATTGTCGATGAGTGTACCCTCGGCTTTGGGGTCCATGGTGTTGAGCAGACGCACGGGTACATTAGCCAATTTTGCGGGGAGGATACATGTGGGGTGCAGAATCTTCGCGCCGAAGTAAGCAAGCTCGGCCGACTCCTCGAAGTGCAGGTGGCGCACAGGGCGTGTGCCCTCTACGATACGGGGGTCGTTGTTGTGCATTCCGTCAATATCTGTCCATATTTGAATCTCCTGTGCCTGGAGCGCTGCGCCAATGAGGGTGGCAGTGTAGTCGCTACCGCCACGCTGAAGGTTGTCGATGCGGCCCTCGCTGTTTGTGCAGATGAAGCCCTGCGCAATGTATATTTTGCCATCTGTGCGGCTCTCGATGAAGGGAGTGAGTTTCTCTGCAAGATACTCCATGTCCGGCTCTTCGTTTGCCTTCAGACGCATGAATTCGAGAGAGTTTAGCAATTTTACGTTGATGCCCTGCTCCTCCATGTAAAGAGCTACCATGTTTGTAGACATCATTTCGCCCTGAGCAACAATCTCTTTCTCGTTGTCGGTTGTGAGGGGCTGCTGTGCGAGTGAGCGCAGATGGTTGTATATTTCGTTTATCTTCTCTGTGGCCTTTGCAATGTAGCTCTCTGTGCTGTAGAGCTCCTTTATTGTCTGCCAATATTTGCTCTGCAGGCCGGTAATATGCTCTATGGCGCCTGTGGGGTTGCCGTTGCGCAGATAGTTTGTGAACTCAATGAGTGCGTTTGTGGTGCCCGACATTGCCGAGAGTACCACCACTTTTGTCTCTCCGTCGTTGATGAGGTTAACGACGCCCTGCATGCGTGTCGCAGAGCCTACGGATGTTCCTCCGAATTTTAATACTTTCATGGTGTATATTTTTTATTTGTTATTCTATTGTTTCTTGTGCTGCGCTCTCTTGTGCAGCAGTCTCTTGTTCTTCAGTCTCTGCCTCTGCTTCCTCGGTGGCGGCTTTTGTGTTCTCGACAAGTTTCTTGTCTTTGCACAGGAATTCTCGGCCGGGGAAGGTTGTCAGCCACTGCTCGTTGTGTGTAATCATGAGCACCGCCGTATTTTCCTCTTTACAGATGCTGTGCAGCAGCTGCATGATGTTTGTACCCGTCTCGTTGTCGAGGTTGCCGGTGGGCTCGTCGGCGAGCAGCAGGGTGGGGTGGTTCAGGATGGCGCGTGCGATAACTATTCGCTGCTGTTCTCCTCCCGAAAGTTCGTGGGGCATCTTGTAGCCTTTCTTGGGCAGGTCTACAAGGTCGAGTACCTCCTGGATGCGTTTCTCGCGTTCGCTCTTGCTCTTCCAGCCGGTGCATTCGAGCACAAATTCGAGGTTGTCGTGCACGGTGCGGTCGGTGAGCAGCTGAAAATCCTGAAACACGATGCCCATGCGTTTGCGCAGCGCGGGCAGCTTGCTGCGACGCAGCTCCTTCAATGAGAATTCGTCGAACAGAATGGCCTTGCCACTGTTGATGTCCACTTCGCCGTAGATGCTCTTGAGCAGTGTCGATTTTCCCGAACCTACCGCGCCTGTGATGTATGCAAAGTCGCCGGCGTTAAGGGTGAATGTGACATCCTCGAGGATAATCTTCGAGTCTATGTGTATGTCTACATTTTCGTATTTTATTATAGGCATAATGTTTGTTTAATATGTGTTTTTTATCTGTTCGCGATTTCGTCGCGAAGATACACAGAAAAAACGAATTTGCGGGGGTGGAATGTGGATATTGTCTCCATGTTTGTGCATTTTTTCTTATTTTTATCTGCTTGCAGCCGTTCGCTTGTAAAAAAAAATAAAAAATAATTTTATATGAGCGGCGAAAAACGTATATTTGCAAAAAGTGGAGCTTGTTCCGCTATAAGATATTTTTATTAAATTTATTGCTTATGAGAAAAAATATACTCTTCTCTCTGTTTTTCTTGTTCGCTGCTGCACTTTGTGTGAATGCCGAAGATGCTGTGCTTGGCGAGAAAATAACTAATGTCGCGGATATTAAAGATGGTGGTGTTTATGCAATATACGGCCTTCTTAATTGCGACCCTGTGAATGGTAGCAAAGGTAAAGGTGGCTTTTATAAAAGCGACAAGACCTACAAGACCGATTTTAAGACCGATTGTGCTTTCGTGTTTACCTCTACAGGCGAGGGCGACGGCTCGTTCTTCATTCAGAGTGTGGCCGACGGAAAATTGTGGGGCACTTGCACCGACGAAAGTTATATGGCCACAGGCGAGGCTCATTATTATAGGTCGATGGCTGCGAAAATAAGGTTCGTTCCTGCCGAAAATGAGGGATTGCCCGGCTCGTTTGTGATGTACGAATATGTTCCTTCGGCGCAGCGCGAGATTGGCGATTCATATGTATCTACCCCTTATGTTGTTGCTCAGGACTGGGGCTCATTGGCGTGGTGCAGTTACACTTCGCTTGCCGAAAATGACAATACCGGCTCGGGCGAGTGGTACATTTACGACGTTACCATGAACGCCCCCTACGACTATATGCTCGACAAAATGGTTACAGCTGTCGGAAAGCTGGGACTGAACGAAAGTCCCGACCCCGGTAAATTTTCCGATCTTAAAGATTTCCCCGAGACTTACGAAATGGTGAAGGTGGTTGCGAAAGACTCTCTCGCCGAGCAAGAGGCTCTGGGTTACATTCAAATGCTGCTCGATGCATTTGATGATATTGTAGATGTTGAGCCCAATGCAGTAACCAGCGGTGTCTATGTTATTGAGAATGGCTACAATGGATTCTACGGCGTGCAGAAAGTTACAAAGTCGCTCTTCTTCGAGGCCGGACACACTGATGAGAATGGCAATAGTGCCCTCTATTGGAAAACTTCGCCCACAGATATCTTTGCAGCCGACTCGATGTTCTATTTTGAATTGCTTCCTGCCGGCGATAGTCAGGCTGCGGAGTTCCTGCTCGAGGATGGCTCGATAACCGAAGAGCAGAAAAAGGATCTTTACTTTATCAGAAATCCCAAATGCGGGCTGTACGTTGGCTGGGCTGCGAAGCGTGGCGTTGCAGTGTTCGGCACTGCCGAGCCTACGACTCCATATATTATAGTGCCCAAAGGCGACTATTTTGTAATTTGTCACCCCGAGTCGCAATATTACAGCCTCTCGCCCTATAACCATATGGGTGGCAACGGCCCCGATAATTTCATCGAGTACGCCGACGTCTCCCACCAGGCATCAATATGGCGATTGCGATTGGTCGATGATTATAATAGTACTTCAATTTCTGCACCCGACTCCGAAGCAAAAGAACTTCTCTCCGTAACATATTACTCTGTGTGCGGAACGGTGCTCGAAAAGCCTGCAAAGGGCGTGAATATTGTAAAATATGTTTATACTGATGCTTCTGTAGAGACTAAAAAGCTTATAATAAAATAGCAGATTTTAATTGGAAGAGAGCGTGCGGCGAATGGATGCGTTGCACGCTCTCTTTTTTTAGAATTTTGGCAATGTTATTGTGTGCCTTGCGCTCGAGCATATTACATGCTTGCTGCGGAAAATCTCTCTATAGAAAAGAGTCTCCTCTTCGCTGCTTTCTGTGTACGTGTGTCCGAATATTCGTCGGTAGGCTATTCTTGCGACCTTATTGCTGCTTTTCTCGTTGAAGAGTGAGCTTTTTTCGTTCGAGGGTATCATCTTTTGATTATTGTTTTTTGTTTATTAACAAAGGTTTTCTGCATTTTGTTTGCTGCCGCTTGTCATTTTGAGCAGTTTGTTATAAATTTGCGTTTTTGAAGATTATTCTAACTATGGACAATTTTTTTGAACTTTTGAAAAAACGACGCAGCTGCCGACGTTTCACGTCGCAGACTGTTGACGAGAATAGTGTGTGCGACCTTATGAAGGCTGCGCTTATGGCTCCTTCGGGCCACCGCATAAACCCTTGGGAATTCATAATGGTCGAGGATAAAGAGATGTTGCGTCAGCTTTCAATGTGCAAGGCTGCGGGTGCTGCTCTTCTCGAGGGCGCCGCTCTTGCAGTGGTTGTTATCGGCGACACGAACAAGACCGACGTATGGGTCGAGGATTGCTCAATCGCAACCATCCTTATACAGCTTGCGGCCGAGGAACTTGGCCTTGGAAGCTGCTGGGTGCAGGTGCGCAAACGTTTCGACGCCGACGGCGTTTCGGCCGATGAGAATGTGAAACGTCTGCTTGCAATCCCCGAGAACTATGCTGTTCTTTCTGTGGTTGCCATCGGTCATAAGGAGCGCGAGAGCAAGCCTTTCGACGAGGAAAAACTGCAATGGGAGAAAATTCATGTTGGACAGTTTGGCGGAAAATAGCAGGGTGGTAATTGCCGGTGCAGGCAATCTTGCAACCAGTCTGTGCGAGGCTCTGTGTGCGGCGGGGGTAGTCCCGCAGGCAGTGTGGAGCCGCAGCGAGGCATCGGCTTCGCAGCTAGCTGCGAAGCTTGGTTGTCCGCACACTACGTGCATCGATTCTCTTCCCGACGCAGATATTGTGATTACGGCTGTCAGCGACGATGCACTGCCGACGGTTGCCCGCAAGCTTGCCGCGCGCTACGGCGATGCGCTGCTTGTGCACACGGCCGGCAGCGTGCCCATGAGTGTGTGGCCCGAGGCGGGTGCTTGCAGATACGGAGTCTTTTACCCCATGCAGACATTCAGCAAAGGCAAGAGCGTGGATTTCAGTCGCGTCGGCATTTTTGTCGAGGCAAGCGACGAGGATGGCTTTCAGCAGCTTGAATCTCTCGCGCGCCGTCTGACACAGAAGGTTTTTCGCGCGACGAGTGCCCAGCGTGGCTATCTTCACGTGGCGGCTGTCTTCTCCTGTAATTTTGTGAATGCAATGTATCGCATGGCCGCCGAAGTTCTCGACAATCGGGGGCTGCCCTTCGAAGCGATGCTCCCGCTCATTGACGAGACGGCTGCAAAGGTGCATCATCTGTCGCCCGACGAGGCACAGACGGGTCCTGCGGCTCGCGGCGATAAAGAGATTCTTGCTCGTCACAGTGCCATGCTTGATGGTGTTCACCGCGACGTCTATGGCCTTGTAAGTGAATATATAAGCAAAAAACAGAAACAATGATAAATTACGACTTGAAAAAGATAAAGGCATTGGTGTTCGATGTTGACGGAGTCCTCAGCCGAGAGACAATCCCCATGCACCCTTCGGGCGAGCCCATGCGCACAGTGAACATTAAGGATGGTTACGCCCTGCAGCTTGCCGTAAAGGCCGGCTATCGTGTGGCGATAATCACAGGCGCACGCACCGAGGCGGTGAAGATACGTTACCGTGGCCTCGGAATCAACGACGTCTATCTGGGAGCCTCTGTGAAAAAGGATATTTTCGAGGATTTTCTCTATATGTACGACCTTAAGCCCGAAGAGGTAATGTACATGGGCGACGATATTCCCGACTACGAGGTTATGCAGATGTGCGGCCTTCCCTGCTGTCCCGCTGATGCAGCCGTGGATATCAAGGCCATTGCAAAATATATTTCGCCCGTGAAGGGTGGCGAGGGCTGCGGACGCGAAGTTATCGAGCAGATAATGCGCGCTCAGGATAAATGGATGGACGAGGCCAATGCCTTCGGATGGTAAAAAAGAGTAATATGCTTGACAATCTTAATAATTATAAAATAATCTTAGCTTCGGCCTCGCCCCGCCGTCGTGAACTAATGTCGGGGCTGGATGTTTCTTTTGAGGTGCGCACGTTGCCCGACGTCGACGAGAGTTTCCCCGCAGAACTGCAGGGTGGTGACATTCCTCTCTACATTTCCCGAAAAAAGGCCGACGCCTACCGCCCTTCGATGGCTGCCGACGAGCTTGTGATTACCGCCGACACCATTGTGTGGCTCGAAGGCAAGGCGCTGGGAAAGCCTGCCGACGCCGACGAGGCGCGACGCATGCTGCGCAATATGTCCGGAAAGACTCATCAGGTTTTTACAGGCGTTACAATAACCACCGCTGCGGTGCAGAGCAGTTTCGCAGCCTGCTCCAATGTAACTTTTGCCCACCTCACAGACGAGGAAATTGAGCACTACGTTACAAAATACAAGCCTATGGACAAGGCCGGCGCATATGGCGCGCAAGAGTGGATAGGGTACATAGGAATGGAAAATATCGAAGGCTCATATTTTAATGTGATGGGGCTTCCGGTGCAACGTTTATACAATGAACTGAAACAAATACCTGCATTATGATGAAAGTAGCAGATGTTATTACCGACCTTATAGGCAATACCCCTCTGTTGAGGGTTAACAGATACGCTGCGGCCGAGGGGCTCGCAACTGCCCCCATGGCGAAACTCGAATATTTCAATCCTGCGGGAAGTGTCAAGGATAGGGCGGCACTCTTTATGGTGCTCGACGCCGAGAGACGCGGCATTCTGCGTCCCGGAGCGACCATCGTCGAGCCCACCAGTGGAAACACAGGCGTGGGGCTCGCCTTTGTGTGCTCCACACGCGGCTATAAGCTGGTGCTTACAATGCCCGACACAATGAGCTGCGAGCGTATGAGTCTGCTCAAGGCCTATGGAGCGCAGCTTGTGCTCACTCCCGGCAGCGAGGGAATGGCCGGTTCGATAGCCAAGGCGCAGGAGCTGTGCGCAACCATCGATGGTGCGGTCATTCTGCAGCAGTTTGAGAATAGTGCCAATGCCGAGGCTCACTATCGCACGACTGCCGACGAAATATGGCGCGACACTGACGGCTGCGTGGATATTTTTGTTGCCTGTGTGGGAACGGGCGGCACCATCAGCGGCACTGCCCGTCGACTGAAAGAGCTCAACCCCGCTATCAGAGTGGTGGCAGTGGAACCGTCGGCTTCGCCTGTACTTTCGGGTGGCGAAAAGGGTGCTCACAAGATACAGGGCATCGGCGCGGGCTTCGTTCCAGCAATCTACGACGCTTCGGTGGTCGATGAGGTTGTGTGCGTCGCCGATGGCGAGGCAATGGCAGCTGCAAAGCAGCTGGCTGCCACCGAGGGAGTGCTCGTGGGCTTCTCTTCGGGAGCCGCTCTTCATGCTGCGGCCCAGGTTGTTCGTCGCGGAGGTTGCGAGGATAAAAATATTGTTGTACTTTTGCCCGACGGAGGCGAACGTTATCTCTCGACCGACCTTTTCGACTGATTGTTGTTCGTCGCAGCAAAATGAAACACTTTTAGAATACTATGAATAAGAAAAATATAGCGCAGGTGCTTCCTGCAACGGTAAAAGCATTGACCGAGTGCGATTTTGGCAATCTTCTTGCTGAATGTCAGCACGATGGCGAGCCTATGCCCTCGGGACGTGTCCTCTCCGAGGTTGTGGAACTTGTGCGTTCCATCGTCTTTCCCGGGTACTTCGGCGAGCCCTTCAAAGATAATAATACCCTTGAGTATCGAACGGGTCTGAACGTGGCCAAGGTGTACGACCTCCTCTCGGAGCAGATACACGCGGGAATTTGTTTCGAAGGTTGCGAGAGCAAGTCCGAGCGTCGCAAGATGGCCAAGGCTATGGCGTTGGAGTTTGTAGAGTTTCTGCCCGAACTTCGTCGTCGCTTGCTCATGGACGTGGCGGCTACCTACGATGGCGACCCCGCAGCAAAAAGCTACGGCGAGGTCATCAGCTGCTATCCGGCGATAAAGGCCATCGGCAACTACCGCATTGCGCACAAACTTATCGAGATTGGCGTTCCTCTCATTCCCCGCATCGTTTCCGAGCTTGCTCACAGCGAGACGGGAATCGATATTCATCCGGGTGCGCAGATAGGTAACTATTTTACCATCGACCACGGTACGGGCATCGTTATTGGCGAGACCTGTATCATTGGCGACCATGTGAAACTCTATCAGGGAGTTACGCTTGGAGCCAAGAGCTTCCCCGTGGATGAGAATGGCAATCCCATCAAGGGAATTCCCCGTCACCCCATCCTCGAGGACAATGTCATTGTTTACAGTAATTCAACCATTTTGGGCCGCGTGACCATTGGAAAAGATGCTGTCATCGGTGCGAACATATGGCTCATGGAGGACGTTGCTCCCGGCACGCAGGTGGTACAGAGAAAAAAGCAGAAGAGCGAAATTTAAAAGCCCGTTTTCGGCTTTTGCAGCGGGTGCCGCCCCTCTATGGCGTCGGACGATGAAAAAAATCTAATATAGACTATGCAATTATTTGCATAATTTGATTGAATTAGTTAACTTTGCGCAGTTAAATTTAAAAAACCGAACAATATGCTTAAACAGGCTGTACATCATCGCCATCATCATTCTCTCACATAATGTGCAGGGTAAGTGCGGCGTGCCTGTTTATGACAGATATTATAAGAGCTTACCTTTTGTGGGGGTAAGCTCTTTTGCTTTAAAAAAAATAATAAAAAAATACAAATATGTTAAGAATTGCGATACAGACTAAAGGTCGATTGAACGAGCAGAGCATGGAGCTCTTGCGCGATGCGGGTGTAAGCATCAAAGAAGAGAAGAGAAAATTCCTTATGCGTGCCTCAAATTTTCCTGTTGAGGTACTCTTTTTGAGAGACGACGATATTCCCCAGACAGTGGCTATGGGCGCTGCCGACCTCGGAATTGTAGGTTACAATGAGGTTGCCGAGCGTGGCTACGAGGTTGACATCCTCAAGAAGCTGGGCTTCGGCGGTTGCCGCATCTCTCTTGCTGTACCCAAGAGCGACAACTACCAGGGACTCGAATATTTCAACGGCAAGCGCATTGCGACATCTTACCCCAACGTGCTTCAGAAGTTCTTCGACGAGAATAACATCAAGGCCGACATTCACACAATCACAGGCTCGGTGGAGATTGCTCCCGCCGCAGGCCTCGCCGATGCAATCTTCGACATTGTATCGTCGGGTGGCACATTGGTGTCAAACGGCCTTGTAGAGGTAGAGAAAGTTCTCTTCTCCGAGGCAGTGCTCATCGGTACTCCCGGCCTCGACGCCGAGAAGATGGCTATTGCCGAGCAGCTGATGTCGCGCTTCGAGTCGGTAATCACAGGCAAAGGCAAGAAATATCTTCTTTTGAACTTGCCCACAGCTGCATTGGAAGAGGCTCTCAAAATATTGCCCGCAATGCGCAGCCCGACCGTAATTCCTTTGGCTCAGCCCGATTGGTGCTCATTGCAGTCGGTAGTGGACGAAAAGACACTTTGGGAGGTTATCGAGAAACTCAAGGCTATCGGTGCCGAGGGTATTCTTGTTCTCAACCTCGAAAAGATTGTTCTCTAAAAAATCGTACCCAAAAAAGAATATTATCATGAAAAAATATATTAACCCCGAAAGAAACGAGTGGCAGGCTCTTGCCAAGCGCGTCTCTACTAACGACGATGTTATTGCCGGACGTGTAGAGGCTATCCTCGCGCGAGTGAAGAGCGATGGCGACAAGGCCATCCGCGAGCTTGCCCGCGAGATTGACGGCGTCGAGCTTGTCGATATTGAGGTCTCGGCAGCCGAGTTTGACGAAGCTGCGCAGCTTGTTTCTCAGGAAGTAAAGGACGCTATTGCCAAGGCTGCCGCAAACATTGCAAAGTTCCACGCGGCGCAGTGCTTCAAGCCCATAGAGGTAGAGTGTGCTCCCGGCGTTAAATGTGTGCAGCGTGCAGTTGCCATCCGCAAGGTGGGACTCTATGTTCCCGGCGGCACTGCTCCGTTGTTCTCGACGGTGCTTATGCTCGCAATCCCCGCGAAGGTGGCAGGCTGTCCCCAGATTGTTCTCTGCACCCCCACGAACAAAGAGGGCAAGGTAGCCCCCGCTGTTCTTTATGCAGCGCGCGTGTGCGGCGTCGACCACGTTTATAAGGTGGGTGGCGCTCAGGCTGTTGGCGCAATGGCCTACGGCACCGAGACAATCCCCGCCGTGGATAAAATCTTCGGCCCCGGTAACCGCTACGTTACAAAGGCCAAGGAGAGTGTCACCGACAGAGTGTCGATAGACATGCCCGCAGGCCCCTCGGAGGTGATGGTGATGGCCGACGAGACAGCCGACGCGCGTTTCGTGGCAAGCGATCTTCTCTCGCAGGCCGAGCATGGTGCCGACTCACAGGCTCTGCTCGTGTGTGGCAGCGAAGAGATTGCCGATGCTGTTGCTCGCGAGGTCGAGCGCCAGCTTGACAAGCTCCCCCGCAAAGAGCTCACGATGAAGGCCCTCGAAGAGAGCCGACTGATTGTTCTCCCCACAGTGGAGCAGCAGATAGAGTTTGCCAACCTCTACGCAGCCGAGCATCTTATAATCTCCATGCGCGAGCCCTGGAAGGTTGCCGAGCAGATAACAGCTGCAGGCAGCGTGTTCATCGGAAACTACTCTCCCGAGAGTGCCGGTGACTACGCGTCGGGTACCAACCACACACTGCCCACGTCAGGCTGGGCACGTTCGTGCAGCGGAGTGAACATTGACAGTTTTACAAGAAAAATAACCTATCAAGAGCTTACAGCTGACGGAATGGCACAGTTGGGCCCCACCATCGTGGCAATGGCCGTAGCCGAGGGCCTTGATGCTCACGCAAACGCGGCGCGTCTGCGTATGGGCGAGGAAATTTGATAAATATCATGGAATTGAACGAAGTGTTGCGCCTCGTGCGCAAAAATATAATCAGCCTCGCGCCCTATTCGACTGCAAGAGACGAGTATAAGGGTGCGTTGGGCGTTTTTCTCGATGCTAACGAGAATCCCTTCGAGAATGGTTACAACCGTTACCCCGATCCCCGTCAGCTTGAGCTCAAAGGAATAATCTCCAAGTTCAAGGGCGTGGCAGTAGAGAATATGTTCATCGGCAACGGCAGCGACGAGGCAATCGACCTCTGCTACCGTGTATTCTGCAACCCCGGCAAGGACAATGCCGTGGCAATCACCCCCAGCTACGGAATGTACCGCGTGGCGGCCGACATCAACGATGTTGAGTTCCGCGAGGTGCAGCTTGACGGCGAATTCTCGTTCCCCGGAAAAGAGGTGCTCGACCTGTGCGACGAGAATACAAAATTGGTCTTTTTCTGCTCGCCCAACAACCCCTCGGGCAACAGCTTCCCCATGGAGCAGATGCTCGAATTTATCTCTTCGTTCAAGGGTATTGTGGTGGTTGACGAGGCCTATATAGACTTTGCCGAGCAGCCGAGTCTGCTCACAGTGCTTCCCAAGTACAAGAATCTCATTGTGCTTCAGACACTCTCAAAGGCTTACGGCCTTGCAGGATTAAGATTGGGCCTGGCCTTTGCCGATGCCGAAATTATGAGTATCTTTGCCAAGGTAAAATACCCTTACAACATCAACATTGCAGGCATGGAGCGTGCCAAGGAACTGCTCGCACGCGACGTTAAGAGCGAGATTGAGCTCCTGAAGAGCGAGCGCAAACGTGTGGCTGCGGCACTCAAAGAGATGAAGTGTGTGCAGCGTGTGTTCCCCAGCGACGCCAACTTCCTGCTTGTGAGGGTGGACGATGCACGCGCTCTCTACGATGCCCTCATCCAGGAGCAGGTAATCGTGCGCGACCGCTCACGTCTGAAAGGTTGCGAGGGTACACTCAGAATAACCATCGGCAAGCCCGAAGAGAACGACCGCATGCTTGCCATTGTGAAAGATTGGAAATAAATTTATGAAAAAGGCATTATTTATAGATCGCGACGGAACGATAATCGTAGAGCCTCCTGTAACCGAGCAGGTTGACTCGCTCGAACAGCTTGAATTCCTCCCCGCAGCGATAGGCTCACTCGCCAACATCGCCGAGCTCGACTACGAGCTTGTAATTGCAAGCAATCAGGATGGACTCGGTACCGAGAGCAATCCCGAGGATCGTTTCTATATGATACACAATAAGATGCTCGACACCCTCAAGGGCGAGGGAGTAATCTTCGACGACCAGCTTATCGACCCCCACTATGCAGCGGACAACCACCCCAATCGCAAGCCCGGCACGGGAATGTTCGGCAAATATATGGGTGGCGATTACGACCTTGCAGCGTCGTACGTCATCGGCGACCGCCTAACAGACGTCGAGCTTGCCTACAACCTCGGCGCAAAGGCTATTCTCATCACAGCCGATGTCGAGCGCATCGAGGCATTGGGAAAATTACCCTATTCAGACACCTGCGTGCTTGTGACAAACAGCTGGCGCGAGATTTCGGAATTTCTGCGCACCACCGAGCGCGCGGCAACAGTCGTTCGTGCCACAAAAGAGACAAGCATCGAGGTCAGCGTCGACCTCGACGGCAAAGGAACATCGGGCATCGACACAGGCCTCAAGTTCCTCGACCATATGATCGACCAGATTGTTCACCATGCGGGTGTCTCGCTCAATGTGAAAGCTGTGGGCGACCTGCACGTGGACGAGCACCATACAATGGAAGATGTAGCCATCGTTCTTGGCGAGGCCATCATCAAGGCACTCGGCAACAAACGAGGCATCGGCCGTTACGGCTTTGTGCTTCCCATGGACGAGTGCAAGGCGCTTGTGCTCATCGACTTTGGCGGACGCATCGACTTTGAGTGGGAGGTTGAATTTACCAAAGACTATGTGGGCGACGTTCCCACGGAAATGTTCAAGCACTTCTTCAAGTCTCTGGGTGCAGCCATGAACTGCAATCTTCACATTGCAGCCAAAGGCGAGAACAACCACCATCTTGCCGAGGGAATCTTCAAAGGCTTCGCGCGTGCTCTGCGCATGGCCATCAAACGCGAAGTGTTCAGTTACGAACTTCCCAGCAGTAAAGGAGTATTATGATAGCAATAGTCGATTACGATACAGGCAATCTCTGCTCAGTGTGCAACGCACTCGGACGTCTGGGAGTGCAGTACGTGGTTACAGATGACGCCGAGACTATAAAAAAAGCCGACAAAGTGCTGCTGCCCGGAGTGGGCGAGGCATCCTCGGCAATGGAAAAATTGCGCGAACGCGGCCTCTGCGAGGTTATTAAAGGTCTCACGCAGCCGGTGATGGGAATATGCATAGGAATGCAGCTCATGTGCCGTTGCAGCGAAGAGGGAAACACCGAGTGTCTGGGAATTTTCGACACAGAGGTCAAGCGTTTCTCGGCCGATAAAAAGGCGGGCGTGAAGGTGCCCCATATGGGCTGGAACGAGATACGCAACATAGAGACTCCGCTGTTGTCGGGCTTGCGCGAGGGCGAGTTTCTCTATTTCGTCCACTCCTTTGCTCCGCAGATGTGCGGCGAGGCAATAGCAACCTCGGTCAACGGCGTACAATTTGCTGCGGCACTCAACAAGGGCAACTTTTACGGAACACAGTTCCACCCCGAGAAGAGCGGCACGATAGGCGAACAGATATTAAGAAATTTTGTGGAGAAGTGTTAGGCTTTTCCCACCCAAATAGAAAAGATTATAATGGAATTAATACCGGCTATAGATTTAATTGATGGTCGCTGTGTGCGTCTCACACAGGGCGACTACAACGAAAAGAAGGTCTACGAACAGGACCCTCTGGACATGGCAAAAAGCTACGCCGATTGCGGCATTCGCCGTCTGCACGTTGTCGACCTCGACGGTGCAAAGGCCAAGGCTCCCTGCAATCTTAAAGTGCTCGAGAAACTTGCAACATCTACCAACCTCGACATCGAGTGGGGTGGAGGCATCAAAAGTTCCGAGTCGATAAAGGCTGTGCTCGACGCAGGTGCCAACCGCGCCATCTGCGGCAGTGTGGCAGTCGACAACAGAGAACTTTTTGCCGAGTGGCTGCAAGAGTATGGCGCGGGCCACGTAATTCTCGGCGCCGACATCCGCGACGGCCTTGTTGCCACACACGGATGGCTGAAAAACTCGGGCGTTGCCATCGAAGAACTCATCGAGGGTTTCCTCCCCGCGGGCCTCACACAGGTAATCTGCACAGACATCAGCAAGGATGGAATGTTGCAGGGCCCCAACTTCGACCTCTACGTTGCACTTCAGCAGAAATACACACAGGTCGATTTTACACTCAGCGGCGGAATCTCATCTATGGCCGACATTGCCAAGGCCAAAGAGCTTGGACTCCACAGCGTGATTATAGGAAAAGCAATTTACGAAGGAAGAATAACATTAAATAATATAAAAGAATGGTTGCAAAACGAATAATACCGTGCCTCGACGTCAAAGACGGACGCACAGTGAAAGGAGTGAATTTTGTAGGTCTTAAAGATGTAGGCGACGCAGTGGAGCTTGGTAGCCGCTACGCTCTCGAGGGCGCCGACGAGCTTGTCTATCTTGACATCAGCGCAACAGTTGAGGGCCGCAAGACATTTACATCATTGGTTGAGCGCATCGCTCAGAATATCAACATCCCCTTTACAGTGGGTGGCGGTATTTCTACATTGGACGACGCAGCGCGTCTGCTCGATGCCGGTGCCGATAAAATCTCAATCAATAGTGCCGCTGTAGCCAACCCCGACATCATCGACCAGATTGCTGCAAAGTATGGTAGCCAGTTCCTGGTGCTCGCCATCGATGCAAAGCAGGTTGACGGCATCTGGCGCATCACCACTCACGGTGGAAACAAGTTCGCCGACAAAGAGCTCATCTCTTGGGCCTACGAAGGACAGGAGCGTGGCGCGGGCGAGATTCTCTTCACATCAATGGACCACGATGGAACAAAGAACGGCTATCCCTGCGAGACATACGCAGCACTCTCGGACAAGCTCTCTATTCCCATCATCGCATCGGGTGGTGCAGGCTCAATCGACGACATTGTAAAGGTGCTCACCGATGGTAAGGCCGACGCAGCTCTTGCAGCAAGCATCTTCCACTATGGCGAGGTTTCTATCAACGAGGTTAAGAAGGAATTGCAGAAACGTGACATAAAAGTAAGATTATGATAAAATTTGACGAATTTGACTTATCAAAAAATGCCGACGGCCTGTTGCCCGTAGTTGTGCAGGACGCAACGACACTCAAAGTGTTGATGGTGGCATATATGAACCGCGAGGCATACGAAAAGACAGTCGAGACAGGCAAGGCAACATTCTATAGCCGTTCGCGTAACTCACTCTGGACAAAGGGTGAGACAAGCGGCAACTTTATCTATGTTGAAAGCATGTACCCCGACTGTGACAACGATACTCTGTTGCTCATGGGCAAGCCTGTAGGCCCTGCCTGTCACCGCAACACCACCAGCTGTTTCGACACTCCCGAGCACGAGGGATTCATCCGCAAGTTGCAGAAGGTTGTCGAGAATCGCCACAAAGAGATGCCCGAGGGCTCATACACTACACTCCTTTTCAATAAGGGCGTGAAGAAGATGGCTCAGAAAGTGGGCGAAGAGGCAGTAGAGACAGTAATCGAGGCAATCGCAGGCAACAAAGAGCGTTACGTTTACGAAGTGTGCGACCTTTTGTACCACACATTCGTGCTCAACGAGCACTTTGGCGTTACACTCGAAGACCTCGAGAAAGAATTGCTCGACAGACACAGTTAATAATGAATATTATGAAAAAATCCCTTTTTGTAATTTCGGCAGTGGCGGCAATGCTCTTCGTGGCATCATGCAGCGGAAACGAGGTCAATCCCCTTTGGGGCTTGTGGACACAGAAGCCTATCTTTGGACCAAAGACAGAGCTTATGTTCAACGACGACAATACAGGCTTTGTATTTGTGGCCGACACTGTACAGTACGAGACAACGTGGACCGAAGATTCACTGCTGAGAGTAAGCTTTTTTGAAGCATCATCGCCCCGAACACTTGTTTCTGACGATTTTAAGTCGTACAGGGTTACAATCGATGGCGACAATATGAAACTCGAGGAGGTGAAGACCGGTAAAGTTACCCAATATTCACGCTATGTGGAATAAGAAAAGGAATTTAATAGAATAGGATGGCGCGCATGATCCGACCCCAAAAAGTTGGACGGATTAATAAATAAATTTATTGGTAAAGAGTTCGGTATTGCACCGGACTCTTTCCTTTTAGTCTCAGTTTATTCTATCATTGTTGTAGTAATGGATATACTTCTTAAGTTCCAGTTTAAAGTGATCCATATCCTTGAACTCCTGCAAATATAGCAATTCGGATTTCATTATTCCAAAAAAGTTCTCCATCATAGCATTGTCAAGACA